>JBAXDE010000280.1:0-3006 GCA_037141115.1 Methanomicrobiales archaeon
GAGAGGTTGCACCTTCTGCATCTATTGGGATCAAACTGGCAAAGTTAGGTTATAAACTCCAGCAACCAATATCATAGCACAGTTATTCAAATGACTGTTTGAGAACTATCATGTTTGGAGATAATAAATTCGGCGGCCAGAGAAATTTTGGCGGCGCAAGAGATCAAGGCCCACGAGAAATGACAAAGACAACCTGTTCAGACTGTGGGGCTGAATGCGAAGTACCCTTTAAACCAACCGAGGGCAGGCCTGTATATTGCAGAGACTGCCTCCCGAAACACCGGAAACCCCGGTTCTAATTTCATAATTTTTTCCTTTTCCGCAATCATTCAGATGTACTTTTTTACCCGGTACGGTTTCGTGTCGGATTATTCAAAAGCGCAAAATAGGCATTCGGATCATGCGCTGATCCAAACAGATCAAAAAAATTACCGTACCAGGTAAATAATTGCCACAAAATGAATTATAACAAATACCGGTACCAGGTAAAATTTCAGTTTCCGGGTCTTGTGCCTGAAGAGGAGCATCGCCCCATATGCGCCAAAGGGACCACATGCAGCCACCAGCAGCAGAAGGTTCTCAGGAGTCCGCCATGCATTGTTTTTTGCTTTCCGCTTATCAGTTGCAAAGATGAGAAATGCAACAAAATTGAGGACTGCATAAAAAATCAGAAAAAAATCTGTTAAGGAAAGAGCAGTCACCCTTGTCGTTTCGTGTAAATGGGTTATTGATTTTTCGTTGTGAACCCTGTATTTCCATCACCGAATCCTGTTGGGGCTTAATTCCGCAAAGGACAGAAGATTCTGGATTGTAATCATTGCCGCACCAAATACCCCGCCCGCGTGAGAATACGGACCACCTCTTTATCCCATACAGCGTCATCAGTCTCAGTTAACGGATCTATGCATTCTGCCCAGCACCGGTTTAAGAAGGCATCATCGGTGACAAGAGAGCGCCGGAACATGACACGCCCTACCCTTCGCCCGGTATGATTGAGGATCAACAGCCGCCAGCAGGAGAAGTCCTGGCAGATATCAGGCCGTGTCAGGTGGACCGTGCAGTACGCTTTTTCACTGCCCGGCATATGCCGGAAGAAAGGGCACGCCTCAGGAAGTTTTGCAAAGATGCTCTTGTCCAGGAAGAGTTCGTGCTTATCGGAATCTACAATCACTTCAGTTTTATCAGAAGTATACTGGTTGAAGACAATAAAATGAAAGTTGCCGAGATCTTCATGTATGCGATGGACAAGCCCCAGGTGTGAACAGCACTCTCCGCACTGGTGGCACTCAAATCCCATACTCCCGACTCCGGGTACCGTATTGGGCGCCCGGACTTTTAAAAAAAACCACCGGGTCGCAGCAGATATATCCGTACCCCACCATACTCTCCCTGACATATGGCTGATTTTCTATCACCCGGTTTTGAGCACACTGGCGATGCAGATGCCCCCGCGTGCCGCCATGCACGGGAATCGGATGCTATTGCGCGGTTTTTCCTGCGCCCATTCTTCTTAAGCCTGACAATCGGGATCCCCTTCTGTATCTATAAGATGGTCTTTGGAATCAGCATATTACTGGCGGGCATGACAGGGGAGTTCTTGTTTACCGCAGCGGGATGGCTGATAATCGCCTGGGCTGTTGCCGACCTGTTAATGAACACTATATACTCGGTACTGGACTTGTTGCACCTTCCGCCCCGGTTTGAGTGCTGCACATTAGCCCAGATGGGCAGGTTTTTTTCCCGGCCCATGGTATTTCTTGCAATTGACACCCTGCTTTCGTTCCTGATCGTCTGCCTGATGCTCTGGTCAGGCTGGATTGCATCCCTCACACCGGTTGAAAGCCTGTTATGGTATGCCGGGACAACACTCAATCTGGTGAGTTTATCGGTAGTCTCGCTTTATAATGAGGTCCGGAAGGTTTGAGCGGATCTAAAAAAAAGAAAATGAATAACGATTTTACGAAAAGATCGAGAAGTCATTCTTGATCGCAATTGCTTCGATGATGGGGTTCATCGTTGCTTCAGGAATGCCAAACTTGTCCATGTACATCTGAAGGATCGCCTTTTCTTCTCCGGCAAGTACACCATCGGACATGGCGAGGTCACACAGGATAGCGAGGGTAGCAATCTTCTGCTTCTCGTCAAGTATGTTTGCGATCATGTCAATTACGCCGGGGAACTTGTTGGCCTTTAAAACCTCCATCGCAGTGTCGATGGATTTGCGGTCCCCACGGCAGATCTTTGCGAGATCGTTCATCTCGGCCTGATCGATAACACCGTCAGCCGCAATAACGGTAATGGCGGAGAGCACCAGAGCTGATTTCGGGTTGAGCGTTGCAGTCTTTCCGGTTAACTTGTCAAAAATTCCCATATAGAACTCCTTTTTCTCTTATTATTGAATGCCGGATTACATCTCTCTTTCGCTCTTTACCATCACAGAGATCATGACAGATTATTCCCCGGATTTATATGGCACTGCACCCATACCATTCCAGAGGAAATACCGGTGAACAATATGAATGATCTCATGGTGGAACAGGTCATCGCCTTCCACGAACAGGTAATGGCATCCGATGGCGGTGATGACCGGTTGCTTTCAGAAGCCGGCCTCCACCATATGGTTTTTTCAGCCAACCGTATGGAGAACATTTTCAAACGGACGGCGTTTACCTTTTTTTCCCTTGTTGCTTACCCCGTATATCGCGAGGGCAACAATCGCACCGCACAGCTTATGGCTGAAATGATTCTCTCCGATAATGGTTATACACTTGAAGCCGACAAAGATGAGATGACCGCACTTTTTCAGGGAATTACCTCATTCATGCTTGAACAGGCAGATATTGAAGAGTGGCTGCACTCACATTCAAAAAAAAAGCATCAGACCCTGTCCCTCTTTTATAAGGAAATCGATCTTTCTTAAATAAATGTTTGAAAAGATGTAATCACGGCATTTTATTACCTAACTTTGCCAGTTTGATCCCAATAGATGCAGAAGGTGCAACCTCT
>JBAXDE010000281.1:0-3000 GCA_037141115.1 Methanomicrobiales archaeon
CTACTAATATCTGATGGATATCTATGTTTTCAAAATTAACCTGACGGCAGTGGACGTGAATCTAACCTATAATAAACCTTATAATGCTATATACAAAGCAGCCAAATATTCAATCACCTCTTGAAGAATAATCCCAGATATGGATAAACCAATTATTCACAGGTGTACGATAATGGAAAGCACAAACATCCAACAAGAGATCAACAAATATAAAAAATTCAAGAAAGTAAATGGGGCAACCTATCGCAAAGTAAACCAGTTTTTACGCAAAAGGACGTACATCACCGCCCGCGAATGGGCACTTGCCCGATTATGCACTGATTTCCGCACATCCGGGGGAGCAGAAATGACTTTCATTGGAAATCATCTGCCGGATCTCGTTCCATTTATGGAGGATACTTACTCACCTCAGGCCGTGAACCAGGCACGAAATTCCTTTAAAAAAAAGGTGCGTAAATCAAGTGCTACTTTTTTTTACGGTGCAATGTGTGGCTTTTTTACAACTGACGAACTCGACGATCTACTTTTTGAAGCCAGCGAAGTTGCACGATTTTTGCTTGAAGTCGAAGGAACAACACTGGATATTGACGAAGAGATCGATATAGAAGATAGGATCACCAAAGTAATGAGAAGTGTTGGTGAAGCGGCAAAAACCATACTACGTACCCGGGGTGAATCAACTGAAGCAGAAAAAATATCCTCTAATGGAGGGCCTGATACACTTATAAAAATACCGGATGATAAGGAAACAGATATATTGGTACCAAAAAAAACAAAGAGAAGGAAGAAAAATAACGATACGATTCCTTCAAAGAACCCTCCCATTGAATCTGTACCTTATGAAAATGGAGAGGTCCTTGCAAGAATTTCAGAAACACTAGCGGTAAAGGGAATCATATCTACTCCAAATATTCCATCAAGTATTCCATCAGTTATTAATCAGGAGCAGTCGACCATTCCTCCACCAGAGCAAAACGACCTTACATAACCATATAATGATGGGAAAAATATGCAGGATATCTGCCCAATAAATGAGTGACTCGAAATTGCTGGAGAAAAAACCTCATGAAGATAATTCAGGTTGTTGGTAGATCAAATTCCGGAAAAACAACATTCATCAAACAGCTTATCCCCATACTCAAAACACACGGGCGTGTTGCAGTAATCAAACATCTTGGAGATCATGAATTTGAACTTGAAATGGGAAAAGACACAACCGGCTTTTTTGATACAGGTGCAGATATTTCTGTAGGAATCGACGCACATAAATCGGTTGCCGCGATACGAAATAATTCCTTAGAAGGTACGCTGAAGCTCCTCTTTGAACAAGGTATTGATTTTACCGTCATCGAAGGATTCAAACAAAAATCGTTTCCCAGAATTGTTATTGGCGTACTCGAAACGGATCAATGCATTCTTACCAACCCTTGTCCTGGGGATGTGCTTGCATCTATCGACGCTTTTGAAGATTTTCACCTTTGAAAAAAATGGAGTGAGAAAACATGAAAGTAAAAAAGATCCAAAAACAACTGTTCGGTACTAATGGTGTGAGAGGAATTGTTGGAAAAGATCTAACGCCCGAACTCGTCCTTACTATTGGAGAAGCATTTGGAACAATGAGAAAAGGACGGATAGCGGTTGGCAGAGATACAAGAACCAGCGGTGAAACTCTTATCAACGCAGTTAAGTCCGGTCTCCTTGCTGTCGGCTGCGATGTAATAGACTGTGGCATCCTCCCGACACCTGCACTCCAGTACCTGGTTATGGAACAATTTGACGGCGGAGTAATGATCACTGCATCTCATAATCCTCCAGAGTATAATGGAGTTAAAATTATCGAATCCGATGGTACAGAGATGGGTGATGAAGAAACACTCAAACTTGAACAGCGGATATTTGATCGTTCCCAAACCACAAATTCCTGGAAAGATATAGGTAAAGAAACCATCGCACTCCACCTTATTGAAGACTATATAACTGCAATTGCCAATCAGTTTCCTAACAAGCCGGGTGCAGGAATTACCGTTGCTGTAGATCCGGGTTCAGGTCCCGCCTGTGTTACAACACCGCAAATTCTTACTCGTATGGGTTGCAGGGTACTAACAATCAATGGAATAATGGATGGTACATTTCCGGGAAGACTCCCTGAACCCTCACCTGATGGCTTAACACAACTGGCGGCTCTTGTAGTAAGCAGTGGTGCTGCATTTGGTGTTGCACATGATGGAGATGCAGACCGGGCAGTGTTTATTGATGAAAATGGACGATTTGTTGAGGAAAACCTGGAGTTTGCACTCATCGCAGACCAAATATGTCGCCAGAATAAGGGCGTAATTGTCACTCCGGTCAGTACATCACAGATGGTTGAGATTGTAGCAAAAGCGAATAACTGTACGGTAACCTACACACCAGTCGGAAGCATTTATGTTGCCCGCACGATGCGGATGCTTATAGAGAAGGGATTCCCTGTAATCTTTGGTGGCGAGGGAAATGGAGGGCTAATCTTTCCCAACCATCAGTTCTGCCGTGATGGGGGTATGACTGCCGCAATGATGGTAGCAATTCTTACATCACGCAAACAGAAATTATCAATATTATTAGAACAATTGCCACAACGTCATATGATTAAAGATAAGATCTCAGCTGTCGGCGGTGCTTCAATACTTGAAATTCTCAAATCTGAATATTCTCATGGAATCATTGATGAAACCGACGGATTGAAAATTTTTCAGGGGAATTCTTGGGCGCTGGTACGGGCCTCAGGAACAGAACCACTGATAAGGATCATCACGGATGCAGAGGGGCATGAGCAGGGTAGAGTATTACATGACAAAATTATGGATTCAATCCAGAAAATTACTGGATCAAAACCTGATCGCACAATTTAAGAAACCCCATTTTTCGTGCAGTCCCTGATTTTCTTAAAAACAGTTATTTATGGGTAAATTCGTATCCCCTCCAAAACTAAGGGAAAGATCGATATTTTAGTAAATATATACA
>JBAXDE010000282.1:0-2989 GCA_037141115.1 Methanomicrobiales archaeon
GCCAGTAAACCCGAAAGGTTGGTTTGCCCTATTTTTTGGAGGGGATACAAAAATATCGGGATAAAAAGCCGCAGGTTCCAGGATTTATTCATTCATGTGCGAAAGAGTGGTAACATCTCTTCAATCTTCTCATCCGAGGCAAAAATGATCAGCGCATCACCCGCAGTAATCTTCTGGTTATTCTCAGGATCGAAAACAGTTTTCTCTCCATGGCGGAAACCGAAATCCGAAATACCAAAACGATTCATGAGATCCAGATCGGCAATCTTCTTCCCGTCAGAAAAAGAACCGGGACTAACCCGGATGGTATGTACCCGGAAAGAATGCAGCAGCGTATCCATACTGGATATTGTTTTTTCAGTCTCCGGATTCTTGATAAATTTTGCATACCCCCATTTCTGAAGACGTGAAACAATCTTCTGGATCTCTGTTTCGGGTAGATGATATTTCCGCAATGCGCGGGTAAAGATCTCCCGTGCAGCTTCGAATTCTTCAGATACTACCTCATCAGCACCGATATCGAGTAGCCTCTGCGTATGCCGGATATGCCGGATACGGGCAACTATATGGATGTGGGGAGAAAGCAAGCGGGCCAGGTGAACGATACGCGGTATTGCTTCCTGTTCCGAGACTACGACAACGAGCGCACGTGCATTATGTATGCCGGCATGTTCAAGAACCTCGCGCTGGGCTGCATCCCCAAAAATAAAATGGGGATGACGGGATGTTTTCTCCTTACGGATAATTTCCGGGTTCAGCTCGATCACCATATAGGGGATACCGGTGATCTCGGCTGCCCGGGCAACGCTTTTACCCGTTGCACCATACCCTGCAATGATCATGTGACCCGAAAGGATCTTCTCATCATCGACCTCCGACCCTCCTTGACTTGGACTGAATGCCCGTTGCGGCGCGAACCGGTAATACAGGTCAACAAAACGTGGGGAAGCATTCATGGCAAATGGGGTCAGGGCCATGGTGATGATCGCCCCTGCCAGAAAAAGCTGGTAGAGTCCATCAGTGATAAGATGTGAATCCAGGCCACTCTTTGCCAGCACAAAGGAAAACTCCCCGATCTGGCAGAGCGCAAGCCCGGTAAAGATACAGACCCGGGCGGGCAAACCAAGGACCGCCGCACTAAATACCCCGGTCAGGATCTTGATGACAAGGATGAGGATAACAATGAGAATAACCCAGTTGAGTTCCCGAAAAACCGTACTGGTATTGAGGAGCATGCCGATGGATAGGAAAAAAATGGCTGCAAAGACATCACGAAACGGGATGATGTGGCTGAGTGCATCAATATTGTAATCGGATTCCCCAATAATGAGACCTGCAACAAAAGCCCCCAGCGTGACTGAGAGGCCGGCCTCACTGGTCAGCCAGGCAATGACGATACAGGTTCCGGCTATAGTAATGAAGAAAAGTTCGCGATTCTTCTGGCGGGCAACCCTGTAAAGGAACGTGGGGATAACCCATTTGGCAAGGATGATGATGATGAGCAGGAGCCCAAGAACTTTTCCAACCTGGTAGGGAAGCCCACCCAGATCCGGCCCACTGCTACCAACCAGAAGAGGCGTAATGAGAATCATCGGGATGATTGCAAGATCCTGGAAGATGAGTATTCCCAGCAGTGTCCTGCCCTGAAGTGTGTCGACCTCCCTGCGCTCCTGCAGGATCTTCATCACGATTGCAGTACTGGAAAGGGATACAATGAATCCAAAGATAAGGGCTTCATTGAACGGGAGCCTGAAATACGAAGTGACAAGGGTGATAGCCACAATGGTCGTGGTTACCTGGGCCAATCCACCGATGATGACCGTTCGCCATGAATGAAGGAGTTTTTCAAATGAAAATTCAAGACCGATCGTGAAGAGTAAAAGAACAATCCCAATCTTGCCAAAAGTCTCAATTGCAGACTGGTCGGTGATAAGGCCAAAACCAAACGGTCCAAGCAAAATCCCGATTACCAGGAATGAGACAATACTCGGAAGACCAAAGTGATTGCCAATATAGAGAAGTGCGATGGACAGAAGTATGATGACAACCGCAGCAAGCATTATGTCCATGGTAGCCTCCGGGGGATCATAGTAAGTGTGAGATAATGCTTAATCCGGATTGATAACATATCGGTTCTCAAAGAAAAACAAAGAAAGAGTGCCCCAGGCCTGATTTGAACAGGCGACAACTAGATCTTCAGTCTAGCGCTCTCCCAAGCTGAGCTACTAGGGCAGGACTATTAATGTAGTCACTTGAGACTAATAAATGATACGGTCCTGTCCCCGATTTTTCGGCAGAACCACTCATTTTTATACGCGGCAATGACAGTATTAACCAATGTCACTCCCGAATGCAAGGGCTGGTGGTGAAAACAGCGGCCTTCTGAATGCAATAAAAAGCCGTACCGTACATGTTATCCACCTGACGCATAATGATCTCGATGCTGTCGGAGCGGATGCCATTCATCGCATGAAATACGGCAATGACGGCGTATTTACGATCTGGAGTTCGGTAGGTAAGTTTTCTGCACTCTTCTCGCTCGTTGCCTCATGTGAGGGAAAAGGAGATCTCCTCTCCATCTCTGATCTCGGGTACCATCGCGATATTGAATCCGTAGCCAGTAAAGCAAAGTCAAACGGATGGAATATAGAATGGCGGGACCATCACCGCTGGCGGGATGATGAGATTACGAAAATCGAGCGGATCGTAACCCTGCTCCATATCGATACATCCGTATGTGGTACCGGCATTGTCGCCCGGGATCTTGCTGCAGATAATCCAACTGCAGCAGAAATTGCCCGGGTTGTCTGTGATTATGATCTCTGGAAGCATGCTGATCCGCGCTCGGCAGTACTCGGGCAGGTACTCCAGCGAAAGAAGAACCGTGACCATGTGCGGGATTGTTTTGTTGCCGGGATTTTTTCTGATGCCCTGATCGAACAGGAGTACGCGGAGATCAAGGCCGAGATGGATGCAATGATGCAGCGCA
>JBAXDE010000283.1:0-2983 GCA_037141115.1 Methanomicrobiales archaeon
CTGCACTATACAAAAGATGGCATCTTTGGAAGAGCAGACCGTTGGATGAAACTGATCCTTGCAACCATCTGCCTTGGCATTCCCATGAACGGGTACGTCATGCGGATCTACCGGGGGGCAGCAACGGCTCCGGAAGTCGACGGGTGGGGTACCCTGTTCGTGGACGGCCTGAAACTGATAATTGTGGGAATTATCTATGCAATCCCCATGATGATTGTCTGGGCTTTCCTCTATGGAAGTATGTTCTCTGCAATACTGCAGGGAAATACTGCCGCGTTGGAGAACTGGTCGCCAAACCTGGGACTTACCATTCTCCTGTATGCAATTGAGATCATTGTCGGGATCATTATGCCGGTTGCGGCCATCCGCTTTGCCCGCACGGGAAGTTTTTCCGAAGCATTCAACTTCGGTGCGATCCTTGACACGATCAAAAAGATCGGGTGGGTCAACTACATCATCGCGTTGATCCTCATCACGCTGGTCATCGGTATACCGATATGCATCATTATCTTTGCGCTCATCCTGATCGGAGGAATAAGCATGTTCATGCTGGGTGGCAGCAACATTGCTCTCCTTGGGTTTATTGCAGCAGCACTTCTCATTATCCTTGTCCTGGCCCCGCTCTTTGGCGTATTCCAGGCACGCTATATGACAAGAGTTTACGATAGTGCTGTGCCGGAAGCATAATTTTTTTATTTTTTTTAGCTGCCGTTATCATCCGGATGGATCGTCTTACCACCCTCCCGTATCCAGATGCCCCCACCGCATCCTGCAGATGAATCGTAAAAAAAGCGGTTGGTTCTTGCCAACCCGCTACCTGATACCGGGAATTTTATAAGAGAAGTATCCGGTATCCGTTAAGGGGATTTCATGATCGACGCAAGCCGATCCAGCTCTGAAACATGCACCAGTGCAAAGACCTCATCGTCCGGCTGAAGAATCGTATCCCCCCGCGGAATGAGCAGGTTGCCGTCGCGGATAACCGCAGTCAGGACACATTCTTTGGGTAAGTTGAGATCCCGTACCGCTTTACCGGAGGCAACGGATCGCGGATCAACCTTGTTCTCAACCAGCGAGTACTGCCCTCTCCGGAGTTTCAGGAGCGTCATGACATCCCCCAGTGACATCTCCTCGGCTATCAGGTGAGCCATCAGGTCAGCCTGGTTGAGCGGCACATCGACACCCATAGCCGACGTAAAGAGCCACGCATTCTTGGGTGTATTCACCCGGGCAATCGTGCGTTTGACATTGAACTCAAAGCGGGCAAGGCTCGTGATCACCAGGTTCGTCTCATCCGTCCGGGTCACTGCTGCAACCACATCCACCTGCCGGATGCCCGCGGATTCAAGCACATTCGGATCCGTAGGGCTGCCAAATACGACAACTTCGGCCGGCAGCTCCTGTGCAGCCCGCTCGAACTCCTCCCGGGTTCCTTCGATCACTTTCACGTTGTGCCCATCCGCAAGAAGGATTTGCGCAAGGTATGTTCCGACCTTCCCTCCCCCGACAATCATCACATGCATTACCATATCCCCACCCTCCCGTGCATCATGCCAACCCCATCAGTGATTTCAGCCGGTCAATGGATGCAGCAGAGACCGCAATGTGGATCATATCGCCATTCTGAAAGACGGTAACAAGGGTTGGGACAAATGTCCTGCCACCCCGGCTGATGGCAACTACCTGGATCTCGCCGGTCACCGCGAGATCGTTGACCATTCTTCCCTCAAGCAGCGGTGGGATCTCGGACTCGACAATCCCCACACCGCCGCTTCCCAGCAGATGGACAATGTCTAAACGGGAGAACGTGAGGAGTTCGGCAAAGCGCTGTATGCCAAGACTGACCGGAGAGACCGTCTGGACTCCCAGTCGCCGGTAGATATCCGATTTCCGGGGATCGTGCATGCGGGCAACAACCTTAGGGACCCTGAACACCTCTTTTGCCAGCCGGGCCACCACCAGGTTGATATTATCATTCGAGGTGAGGGCGGCCAGACAGTCTGCTCGTTCGATCCCAGCCCGGATAAGGACATCGCGATCAAGGGCATCTCCGGAGATCGTCTCGCCCCGGAATCCCGGTTCGAGACGTTCGAACGCTGACGGGTCATTATCTATCACCGTTACACTATGATCGGACGATTTTAAGTACAGGACAAGCCCGTCACCCATCCGTCCGCAGCCAATAATTACCATTTTCATACACCATCACCCACATGCTTTTTTGATATTCTTCCAGACTCCTTCCACCGGACAATCCCCTTTCTGCATTCTTCTGCCATCAGGAGCGCCGGCGCCCATGCCAGCAGGAACAGCCAGTATACGGGGGGGATTGCGGCTGTGCCAAAGACTTCCTGGAGGAACGGGACGTACACAATGAGGCAGATCACGACAAGTTCGGTAGCAATACCCACCCAGATGAACCGGTTGGAGAAGAGGCCAATCTCAAAGATGGATCTGCGTGGTCACGACTGCCGCAAGCGCCATTGCCGTTGCAGAATAGTAGAGCGTCCCGGTGGCGGGGAGACCGAGAAACTGCCCCCAGTACCCGTTGGTCCAGTACACAAAGAAGAAGGCCGACATGGCAGCAATGCTCTGGATCGGGCCGAGCCACAGGTATGCCCGGGTAAGGAGGGCCGGAGTAATCACGTGCTCCTTTAAGTCCCGGGGCGGTTTGTCCATCACGCCCGGTTCCGGGCGTTCGGCTCCCAGGGCAAGGGCCGGTACCAGGTCCGTGCCAAGATCAATGGAGAGGATCTGCATCACGTTGAGGGCGAGCGGGATCTGTCCCCGCGAGAAGGCAAAGAGGATGAAGGGCACTGCCTCGGGAGTGTTGCTGGTAAAGATATAGGTGGTGAATTTTTCGATATTGGCATAGACGGCCCGGCCTTCTTCTACAGCATTGACAATGGAGGCAAAGTTGTCATCGGTCAGGTATCCTCTCGAAAAAGTGGGGGAAGGTATAAATCCGGTCACAAATATATTA
>JBAXDE010000284.1:0-2971 GCA_037141115.1 Methanomicrobiales archaeon
GTACGCTGATCAAGGATGTAAACGTCTTCAATGGAGTAAGGAAGGGGGGCATCGTGATTGTCAACACTGAGAAGAAGCCGGACTATACCGTCCAGGACGGCGTGAAGCTCATAACGATCGATGCTACTTCAATTGCACTCAAGGCAATCGGGCTGCCCATCACCAATACCTCTCTCATGGGAGCGTTCGCTGCCGCAACAGGTGAGATCCAGTTATCTGCTTTGGAAAAAGCACTCAACCACCGCTTCCCCAAGGAACTTGCAGCGAAGAACATTGCTGCTGCCAAAGTGGCATTTGATATTGTCAAGGGAGCGGCATAATGGCTCTTGCTGTCGGGTGCAGGGCACGGCCGGGAAAAGCGCGGGACAACAAGACGGGATCCTGGCGGGTATTCAAACCGGAATTCGACCATGATAAGTGCTCGAAATGCGGGATGTGCCAGACCCTTTGTCCTGAAGGGTGTGTTCATGAGGATCCCGAAGGATTCTTCGATCCTGATTATAATTATTGCAAAGGCTGTGCAATCTGTGCAGTTGAGTGCCCCAAGAAAGCAATAACCATGAAACAGGAGGAGAAGTAAATGATGGAGATAATAGAGGGGTCACATGCAATTGCCGAGGCAGTCCGTCTCTGTCGTCCGCAAGTGATCTCTGCCTACCCGATCACCCCCCAGACCCATATCGTCGAGGCGCTGGCCGATTTTGTGGCCAACGGCCAGCTCGATGCCGAATATATCACGGTCGAGAATGAACTTTCCGCCCTCTCTGCCTGCGTTGGCGCAAGCGCGGCGGGTTCACGGACCTACTCTGCGACAACGTCGCAGGGTCTGATGCTGATGGCCGAGGTCTGTTTCAACGCATCAGGTATGCGCCTGCCGATTATCATGTCCATTGCCAACCGGGCATTGGGTGCCCCACTCTCGATCTGGAACGACCAGCAGGACTCCATCTCTCTCAGGGATTCCGGCTGGCTCCAGTTTTATGCTGAGGATAATCAGGAAGCAACCGACCTACACCTGCTCGCCTTCAAGGTAGCAGAGGACCATTCCATTCAGCTCCCCGCCTTTGTCTGCTTTGATGGTTTTATCCTCTCTCACACGTATGAACCGGTGGATATGCTCACTCAGGAAGATGTGGATAAATACCTCCCGAAGTTCAATCCGGCCGAGCGTCTCGATGCCGCAGATCCGATAAGTTTCGGCATGTATGCCACTCCCGAATATTACCTTGAGTTCCGGTACGAGATGGACCAAGCCCAGAAGCGGGCGAAAAACGTGATCGCAAAGGCAGGCAAAGAGTTTGGCACGATGTTTGGCCGGGACTACAGCGCTATGATCGAGGGTTACAAGCTTGAGGATGCCGATACAGCGATCGTTGCCATGGGTTCCATCTGCGGGACCGTCAAGGATGCCATTGATGAGATGCGGGCGGCTGGAAAGAAAGTCGGGTTGTTGAAGATCCGTGTCTTCCGGCCTTTTCCATCAGAAGAGATTGCAAAGATGCTTGCGCATGTCAAGCATGTTGCAGTACTCGACAAGAACATCTCGCTCGGAGCGAAGGGGGCAACCGTTATGGAAGTAAGGGACGCAATGTATGGCTCTTCCATCCCGGTAAAAGGCTATGTTCTCGGTCTTGGTGGTCGTGATGTCAGGAAACGGAATATCAGAGAGATTGTTGAACTCTGCGAAAAAGGACAGGGCGACATTTTCTATGGCTTGCGTAAGGAGTTGATCTGAAATGGCAGAAAAAACCTGTGACTTGTTCGACTGCGGCCATCGGGCTTGCGGAGGTTGCGGTGCAGCGCTTGCGGCAAGGATCGT
The DNA here is from genome assembly GCA_037141115.1 of Methanomicrobiales archaeon. Lineage (GTDB taxonomy): Archaea > Halobacteriota > Methanomicrobia > Methanomicrobiales > Methanospirillaceae > Methanoregula. The sequence goes on from JBAXDE010000284.1 coordinate 1,820, forward strand.
AACCAAGGCAGCTGGCAAAGACTCGATCTTTGTATCGTCCACGGGATGCATGGAGGTATTCTCTACGCCGTATCCCGAGACCGCCTGGAAAGTCCCTTGGATTCACTCCCTATTTGAGAATGCAGCCGCGGTAGCATCTGGTATCGAGGCCTCGCTCAAGAAACAGGGTCGTAAGGAAAAGGTCGTTATCATGGCCGGTGATGGAGCAACTTTCGATATCGGCATGATCTGTATCAGCGGTGCTTTCGAACGTGGCCACGATTTTACCTACATCTGCTACGACAACGAAGCCTACATGAATACTGGTATCCAGCGCTCTGGTGCCACACCCTATGACGCCAGTACTACAACAAGTCCTGCGGGAAAATGTTCCTTTGGTAACAAGCGGCCCAAAAAGGATATGCCCGCAATCCTTGCGGCCCACGGGGCTCCCTATGTGGCAACCGCTTCGATTGCCTACCCGGCGGATCTCCTCCAGAAAGTGGAAAAGGCAATTGCTACCCCCGGCCCCAGCTATGTGCAGCTTCATGCGCCCTGCTGCACGGGATGGGGATTCGAAGGCGAGCAGACCATTGCGATAGCAAAACTTGCGATCGAGACCGGTCTCTGGGTCAACTATGAGATGATCGATGGCAAGGTTGAAAAAGTTAAGAAAGTTGTGCGCAAGCCGGTCGAGGAATACTTAAAAACCCAGAAGCGGTTCCGTCATCTCTTCAAACCCACGCGACAGGATGTGGAAATTGCCGTTATCCAGGCAATCGCTGACAAGAATGCCGAAAAGTTTGGTATCGATATCAAGCTCCCACCCAAAAAAGAATAATCCCATAAAATTTTTAAAACCAGTATCATTAATAGGGAGCAGGGTAACATTAGTAAGAAATTGGGCTTGTGGTCTAGTTGGTTATGACGTCGCCCTTACACGGCGGAGGTCACCGGTTCGAATCCGGTCAGGCCCATGTTGTATTGTTCTAAAAATAAGGACAATAACCTTTTTAGATTTTTTCGCATGTAATCACAGCAAGTGTTGTTTCGTGCATCTTTTTTGTTATCATTCATGGATTAGGACTAGAATAGCTAAAATCGTATTTCAGGGAATGCAACCTCCAGTCCCGTGAACCCATAACGAGGCCAATCTAATCTCCTTGTATCTTG
>JBAXDE010000285.1:0-2958 GCA_037141115.1 Methanomicrobiales archaeon
TTAGGTGTGGCGACCTTCACTTCAGGTTACCCACTTGAAACAGCGAAGAGCCAAAAAAAAGATATCTGTTCTCTTAATTCACTTGTTTATATGCACAACTTTTGCCGGGGGAAACCCGTTGAAGTACGTGGATGATGCATGGGAATATGCCCCGATATTTTCTGAATACACCAGATCCCCGATCTCGAGATCGGGTAGTTCTGCCGACAGGGTGATAGTATCAAAGGCATCGCAGGTAGGGCCAAATACCGCAGAGATATGCGTATCGCCTTCCTTGAAAGAGAGAACCGGGTAAGTGCTGTGATCGAAGACCTGGCCGGAGTAGGTGTGGTAGACCCCGTCATTGATATAATAGCAGGATTTCCCGTCCCGGAATGATTTGCCGACAACTTTTGCCACAACTTCACAGGCATTGGCAACAAGGAAACGGCCGGGTTCTGCAAGGATCTGCATATCCTTGGGAAAGAGTCGTTTTATCTCTGCGGTTAATTGTTTTGCAAGAATCTTGAATGACTTGACTTCCGGGCTGTATTTTACCGGAAAACCGCCACCGATATCAAGGATCCTGAGTTTCTTACCCGTGCGTGTCTCCACCTCATTGATGATATCTGCGGAGAGTTGCAGGGCCTGGACATAGTTCTCGAAATTGGTGCACTGGCTGCCCACATGGAAACTGAGACCTTCGACTACGAGTCCCATATCGAATGCTGCAACGATCAGGTCAACGGCTTCACCCGGGTGAGCACCAAACTTTGATGAAAGTTCCACAAGGGATCCGGTATTGGGGACCCGAATCCGGAGGATAAGTCCCGCATGCGGTGCATGCTGGCGAAGTTTTTTGAGTTCTTCGAGGTTGTCGAACGTGACTAATGGGTTGTATTTATCAAGCGCTTCAAGTGTCTCTATCGGCTTGATCGTATTGGCATAGATTATTTTATCCCAGATCCAGTCCTGTCGTTCTTTGGCAGGCATCTTCTTGATATTTTCATAAACGATCATGAACTCCGGCATGGAAGCAACATCGAAACTGCTGCCCATCTCAAACAGGGTCCTGACAATCTCGGGGTTTGAATTTGCTTTTACCGCAAAATAGACCTGGACTTTGGGCAGGTTCTCCCGGAATTCCCGGTAATTATCCCGGAGTTTTTCATGATCGATGACAAAGATGGGGGTACCGTGTTCTTTTGTCAGATCCTGCAGCAGTTCCTTGCGTGCATCACTGATATGATGAACACCATCATCAGTCAATTTTTTCTTTCTCTTCTTTTTTGCATCAACCGCAATTTTTGTCATTACATGAATCGTTCATTGCACAAATAAGAAGTTTTTGAATTGCCAGACATCTTCCCGGTCATAATCATTCTCCGGATTCTCCTTGAAGTATACCATCCGGTTTTTTAACGGAGTCCAGTCTGAAGCGCCAGAGTAGAATTCGCCAAGATATGGCCTTGCAATATCCAGCACAAACTCATGGGGCAGATCATCAGGAAGGCAGAAACCACGCTTGGGATTTTCAATCATCCACATGACCGCGGTGACAATACCAAGACCCACCTGGACCGTAGTTGCATTCTGGCCGGGTGCAAGGGTCTTTGCTTCTTCTATCGAAAGGATGCTGCCGGTCCACCAGGAGTTATAGGGATGGCCCATCAGAAGGGCACCCAGCGCATCGGAACCGCTGATGATCTCACGATCATTTAATATTCGCAATTTCGGCTGCAGTTCGTAATTCCGGCCTCGCAGTTCATGAAGCGATGCAATCGTTGCATCACAGGGAAGGTACGCATAATGGACGGTTGGCCGGTAGATTGCGGTACCATCTTTCCAGACGGTCCAGCGATCAGATATGCCAAACGCTTCCCCGTGACGAATGACCATGCCCACAATCTCCCCATAAGGCAGCCACGAGCGCACCCAGGTATTGATCCCCATCTTTGCCAGCAGGATCTCATTTTTTGGACCAACCGGGGGAATCGTGGCTTTATCCGGAAGTTCCTTTTCATGGGTGCCCCACCCGATCTCTGCAGGAGCGGTTCCCTCTTCCCGGAGTCCCTCAATACACCACGTTCCCACAAACTCGTCTACGTTTTTAGGCGACCGGGAGATCTGGGTATCCCTTTCTGAACAATGAATGACTTTGACACCCGTCTCCATGGCAAGCCCGGCAAAATTCTGTTCCAGGATGAGGTTCTTCATCTTTACCGGATCCGGGGCAATATCGTCAGCTATCATCCGCCGTGCGATATCGCAGAGCCCCTGCCGGGCAAAATGCGAGATAAGGCCGGGATTGGCACCATGATCCACAACACATGTGGGGCCGTCATGCCAGGTTTTGGTGAGTTCATGGAGTTTCATCTGCCGGAAATAGAGCGTCTTTTCATAGGGGCTTGCGGTAAATTTTTCTGAATCCGGGTCCCAGGCTTCGACCGAGGTATTCACGTACATGACATTATGGTCATGACACCACTGCACCAGTTCGCAGCAGTCGATATTCCATGCAAGATCGATCAATAAGCCCCCGTCTTCAAGATATTCCGAGAGGATCTGGCTTAAATTATCCCGGGTGACTTTTGTCTTAAAAAAACGAAGCCCCCCCGTTGTCCAGGCCTTGAGATCCTGGGCTTTATTTTTAAAATCAATGATGGTAATATTCTCAAGCGGTATAGTTACATGCCGGAGTAAAATGGGCAGTGTACACTTGGACACGGCCCCATACCCGATGATCAAAACCTTATTTTTAAACTCCAATCCGACCCCCCGGCCCAATAACTGATGTACCCTATATTGTGGTACCATTTGATAATAATTGATAATAAGTGTTAAGAAAAGCACGTGTTTATAAGGAATTTGATCGAAATTTCCTGGAGAGAAACACTATTTTTTATTCGATATTTATTTTCCAGATCGATAGTGTAAACAATTTACTGTAAAATCGAAAACGCCCTGATCTCTAATCAT
>JBAXDE010000286.1:0-2944 GCA_037141115.1 Methanomicrobiales archaeon
ATCCTTAATACTCCTGATCCATCAGATATGGTTAGGAAATTCTCATGAAAGGGTTCGTTCCAACGCCACCGCACATAGTCGATCACATGGTGGCAAAATTATTTGAAAAAAAGTTTCCGGAACCGGAAGATACTATTCTGGATCCTGGTTGCGGAAGAGGAGCGTTTATCGATGGGATAATCCGGTGGTGTGAAAAAAATAATACGAAAATTCCCCGCATCACTGGGATTGATTCAGATCCAAAACACATCACTTCAGCGTGTGAAAAATATTCAAAATTCCCTTCAATACACATCCGGCATGAGGATTTTCTTTTGCAGGCTCATGAGAAATTTAAATTTATCATAGGCAACCCGCCTTACGTTTCCATCACCGGATTGACAGAGCCGGAAAAAAACGTATACCGCACGCTATTCCATTCTGCGACCGGTCGGTTCGATCTCTATTTTCTTTTCTTTGAACAGGCCTTGAACTGTCTTGAAAATGAGGGAAGGCTTGTCTTCATAACTCCTGAAAAATATCTCTCGGTAAAAAGTGCATCCCAACTACGGATTATCCTATCAAGATACAGCATCAATGAGATCGATTTGGTTCATGAGCATTCATTTGGAAAACTTGTAACGTACCCGGCAGTAACTACGATCACTCACAAAAAACCCGGTGCGCAAACTGCGATAATTTTCCGGAACGGTTCTACAAAATCTGTCCGGTTACCAAAAGACGGGACATCTGCCTTCCCCATTCTCTATGGAAAAACAGAAAAAAAATCTGGTCATTGCACTCTGGGTGATCTTTGTCTACGTGTCAGTTGTGGTGTCGCAACCGGGGCTGATGCAGTCTATATCCATAATAAAGATGAGATCCCTTCAGATCTGAAAAAGTACGCGTTTCCGACAATTACCGGGAGAGATTTGTCCATCAATTCTTCAAGGGTTCAATCGGAACTCGAAATGATTATGCCCTATGAAGCGAGCGGAAAATTAATTCCGGAAAACCAGCTCGGTGCATTGAAAACCTACCTGGCTGCCCCGGAAAACCATATCCGTCTGCTGAAAAGAACGTGCGTTTCAAAAAAGCCCTGGTATGCCTACCATGAAACACCACCTCTTGCCCAGATCCTGCAACGCAAAATTCTCTGTAAGGATATCACGGAAACACCGTTCTTCCGGATAGATTATTCCGGAGAGATTGTCCCAAGTCATTCGGTATATTACATCATTCCGAAAAATCCTGACCACATTGAAACAATTCATGAATATCTCAATTCCCATGAAGTCCGGGTGTGGCTTGAATCGAACTGCCAGCGGGCCGCGAATGGATTCTTCCGGTTGCAAAGCACAATCTTGAAGCAGATCCCCGTTCCATTCAGTATTCTGGAAAATGAATGGCTGTCATGCCAGAAAGTAACCCGTCTTCACGTTCCTGAACAATCGGGTGAAGTCGCCGGGTAAAGGATGATTCGTGTGAAAACACCGTTTGACGAAGTGATTGACAACATTGTGACAGAACACTATCACAATCATCGCCTTGAAATGCATTCAGATCTTGTCAGCCTGGGGATATTCCGGGATCTGATGCAAAAATGTCCGGAACTGCGACATGATATTGATAATCATATCGTCAAACACTGGCTAAACGTAAAGTCTCCCACCAAGCGGGGAAGGAAGATGGATCTGCTCATCGGAGAACCGGACACTTCCGGTAATCCTGATCTCCAGAACGTCAGGATATGTATCGAAAATAAATCCGTTATTACCGCTCACCGGAATCGTGATGCCCGGTTCGATGACCTGTATGAAGTATTGCAGGATCTCCATGGAATAAAATCCGAGATCATCATGGGAGCCACTGTCATGGTCGGTATATCCGAACGTGTGCTGAATATTCCTGATGGTGTAAGATCTCATTTTAAGAAACGAGCTCGTGAGTTCCAGGATACCGTTGTGCCGCGGTTATCTTCAGGAGATCAAAAATTATGGGACGATTTTCCTGAGGATATCAGCGAAAACCGGGTGAACGATCCTTCACAGACTATGAAAAAGTTCCAGGCTCTTCCCACCCGGAAGATCGGGCTGACTCATGTCAAGGGTTATGATTACATCCTCTACGTCCCGGTCTTCATCGATAACGTGAATCCTCCATTCCTTGCCCGGGAGAATAATCTGGGTATTGATATCGATACTGAATACCAGAAGATGTTGGATAAGATTTGTTCAGCGTACCGGACCCGGTGGCATTTATAAAATGTTTATAGTGGGATAAAAGGAGAAAAGAAATGAGAAAATTTAAGGTATTCATTATCGCGGACAATTCAAGTTACAGTATGATCCCATTTTCAACGGTTTCTGGTACTCGGGTAGATGAACTCATTCGCATTATCCTCAATTCTCATAAATCACTAATAAGCGTACCGATTTCCGGAGAAAATTTCCAAGTTCTATCTTATCGAAGCGAGAAATGGTTGAAAAATGAAGAGCTGATAGACAAACTCTCGTCAAAAGAATCAATATTAGCAATTATCGCGGAATCTCAGAGAAATGAATATAAAAATTCAATTGAAGCCCTAAAAGCATTCATAGATCTAATCATGGAAACTCATCCTAACTATAGGGAGCAATATCAGGCAAATCAACCAGGATTGAATGACATGATTATGTTGAAACCAAATATTTCTGGTATCGGAATCGATTTCAACAAAGTCATGGACTTTTTGAAATGGAAAAATAGACCCGGTAAATAATATATTTTTCATGACGTGATTTCTGAAACACCCTGATTCGGATCGCCCGGTCGCTTCGTTGGGGTCACCGGTGGGAGGGGGTCGGATGGTGTACTTTGCATGGCAGGCCGGGAAAGCTCGGTAATTTTGGCGAGTTGGGCTGCTTGCGGGGGGATAGTGTAAACAATTTACTGTAAAATCGAAAACGCCCTGATCTCTAATCAT
>JBAXDE010000287.1:0-2927 GCA_037141115.1 Methanomicrobiales archaeon
GTTATTAAAAAGGTTGAACGGATAGTAGTCCGGTCTTAACCTGACATGAGTGCTGGGAAATATTATCATGGTTGGTATGACGGGTACTCCATGATCCATTGTAAATGGATAATCCGAATGCAGTTGCAATAATTACATCGCCATCCGGACTATTGATCTGGTCCATTACCTGGGTTGAATGGACCTGATTTGCCGTGGGGGTGAAGATCCTCACAATATAAGGGAGGGTATCTGAGCCGGAAGGAATGGAATCTCCGGTTGATGAAGGATCATTTTGCAGGAGTGCTGTAACCGGCGATACAATAAGAAAAATGATAAAAATTACTGCAATTTCATAATTCGCTCGTAACGCCATCTGCTCTCCGGATAGAGATCTTTCCGCCACTGGCAGGGAAGAATGTGACCATCCGACCGACCTTTCCCCCTACATCTTCAGCAGACAACTTGATACCCAGCTCTTTTAAGATGGCCCGTACTTTTTCCGTATTGCGTTCACCAATATTGAGATTTGTGCCGAAATACTCAAACATGCATGCTCCCCCGGCCATTTTTGCTATAAGGGAGCGTTTGCTGCTGCCATTACTATCGAGTTCCTTGAGGATCAGGGGAATCGCCGTATCTGCATATTTACCCGGCCGGTCTGTCCTGCCCCCGCTATCGGGCAACATGATATGTACCATTGCACCGGTCTTCTTCTGGGGATCATACAGGGTAAGCCCGATACAGGATCCCAACCCGATGGTCATCATGGGAAAGGAACCAACCCGGTATTCACCAATGCCAATCATTGCCGGTTGCAGGGTCGGAGTAATCAGATCGGCGGCCATTATAGTCACGAATTATCAGGTTCCTTTCATCATCGCTTCAAGGAGGCCAGTGATTCGTTTTAACGTACTGGTCTCCGGCAGCATGATAATATCACTGTCAATCTTATGCTCTTCACAGATAAGTTCTGTTGAGAAGAGCAGCACTTCATCAACTTCCTCTCCTAACTGGGCGATGAGTGACTCCATTGCGGCATGAGCCATATCGATACTGAGTGCGGGTGGAGACGGGAGCATGATAAAACCGAGAAGTTCTGCAGTGGCATCAAGGAAAGCAGAGACCATGATGTTGCCGACTTCGAGAAGGGCACTCTGGTCCATCTCATTTAATTCACGATCCATATCGGTCATACCCAGCATGGTGTTTGTGAGGCGTATGGCAGATTCACGGTTGATATAAAATATGATATACCCGCCATGCGGGATCTCCCCCTGGAGTTCGAATACGACCATTGCAGCGGATTCATCGCCAACATAGTTTCCAAGCTCGGCCAGATCAATAGTTTTGATGGCCGGAACACTCATCGAAACAGAACTAGAAAGCATCTGTGACAGTGTTGTTGCCGCATGAGCTGCGCCGATATTTCCCAGTTCCTGAATCGCGTCTGCCTGTACTGCTGATAATTTCATCTCATTCACCTACACCATGGTATTTACATCAAGCACGGGAACCACTTCTCCGTCACCAAGAATCGTAATCCCGCTTATTCCCCGGGTATTGCCGATGATGCTGCTGAGTGGTTTTACAACAACTTCCTGTTTTCCTTCCACAACGTCAACAGCTATACAGCACTTCCGTTTCAGGTACTGCACAACAATAAGAATATCCCGTTCATCCGATTTACCCATCATATCGTCCAACAGGAAGATCTCCAGTACCTCATCCCGTAAGAGGATCGCTTCACTCTTTCCGATCCTGTGGGTTGAACCCGTCTTATAATTCGCTACTTCAACGATACTGCTGATGGGAATGGCAAGTCTTCTTTTGTTGATCCGGACGATCATGACGTCAACGATAGCCATTGTGGGCGGGAGGAGTAATTCAAAACGACTCCCTTTTCCCGGGGTTGTATCGACTCGGATGGATCCTTTTAAGGATTCTATAGATCTTCTGACCACATCGAGCCCGACACCCCTTCCACTGATATCGGAGATCTTATCCGCTGTTGAGAACCCGGGCAGGAAGAGTATATCGACAGCCTGAGCAGTGGTCATTGTTGCTGCATTTTCCTGGGTGATCAGGCCTTTTTCAATCGCTTTTGACTTGACCTTTTCAATATTGATGCCGCCACCATCATCGATGAGTTCGATGATGACATTATCGCGGTCCCGGTGAGCGGACCGTTTAACAAAACCCTTACGCGGTTTTCCGGCTGTTTCCCGGACTTCGGGGGATTCAATGCCGTGATTTACTGCATTCCGGATAAGATGGAGGAGCGGATCATTGAGGCCGTCCATGACACTGCGATCAAGTTCTGTGTCACCACCTTCGATAACAAATTCCACTTCTTTGCCATCGTACTGGGCAACATCCCTTACTACCCTGGGAAGGCGGTTGAAGATATGATTGAGGGGGATCATGCGGATGTTCATCATCAGGTTCTGGAGATCTGATACAGACCGCTCTACCATGCCGATGGCTTCATCCATCTCCTTGATCTTGTTCTGTTCAGCGATCTGTTTGAGCCTGCCACGATTGATGACCAGATCCTCGACAAGATTCATGATATGGTCAAGCTGGGTGATATCTACCCTGAGGTTCTTGATCTCCCGGGTCTTATCCTGGTTTGCAGATTGTTGTTTTTTATCGGATTCTGCCGGGATCGCCTCTTCAGATATCCCGACAGGAGAAACAGGTTCTGCCTCTTTAGCAATTACTACTTCAACAGAGGCAATGTCTGTTCCTGTTGCCGCAGTTTTGAGGGCATCTTCACCAACATCACTGGCAATCTTCATTACCAGGGTGCCATCGAATTCTCCTTCATCGATCGCCTCACGGGACGGATTGAAAGAGAGAATAGTTCCCAGGGATTCCAGGTTTCCGATTGCAAGCAATGCCCGGATATCTTTCATCATGCAGTCATCAGCGACTCGGATGGTGAT
>JBAXDE010000288.1:0-2927 GCA_037141115.1 Methanomicrobiales archaeon
TATCAAAAGTTGATGAAATCTCCAATGATCCCAATATGCCGATCCATGCAAGGACCCGTATCTGGGAACTGGTGTCACAGCTCGAGCAGATTCCGCTCGACTAAAAAAACCATTTCTGTTTTTGATAGTTTGCGATATCCGGTATGTTCGTGCTCGTTTACGAACGGTTATAGTAAAACCGATATACGGTACCGGTACTACATGAGTATGAGTGTTGTCTTATGGCAATCGAATGGGACCCAATTCTCTTTGTCAACCTGGTATTGTGCATTGTTATCGTAGTGCTTGGGATCCTCTGCTACCGGAAAAGCCACGAATCATTACCCTTGTTTATCGGAGCCGCGTTCGGCCTGTTCGGCATCTCGCACGCTGCAACCCTTCTGGGTTTTAAAGTCCCGTTAACTCTTCCGCTCATCGTGATCCGGGCCCTGGCCTATATCCTGGTCATTTATGCCCTCTTTATGCACCTCCGGACCAGCCTGCTCACCAAAGAAGCCCAGCAGGCCTGGGTGGATTTCTTTAAAGAAGAGTCACGCCAGCCTTCGGAAGACGGGGGCGTGCCGGAAGAGAAGACGTAACCGTTTTTCCAGGATGTTCAACACAAAAAAATTATTTCTTCAGGTGCAGGAATGCCTCATCCCGCGAAGCATAGATGGTAAATATTTTCGTAAACCCTGCGATCTCAAATACCTGCCGGACCTGAGGGGAGAGGGAGGAGAGGGCTACGGTGCTTCCCGCCTTCATGAACGTCCGCGTGGTGCTGAGCAGCACCCTGAGTCCCGCACTCGCGATATATTCGGTCTGGGAACAATCAAAAAGAACTGCCTTCGGGTGTTCTCCGACAATTGTTTTTAATTCATTCTCAATCCCCGGTGCACTTTCAGAATCAAAACGCCGGGTCAGGGTTATTACAATGATACCATGTATCGTGACAATCTCAAGAACCATATAATTCCCCATCCTCGGTAAGGTATATCCCGTACTGCTGTTCCAGTGTGGGATATCGGGCTTCAATTATCTTTCTGTATCCCGGTTTCCCGAAGCGATTGGTTACCCGGCCCAATAGAAATGTCTCTCCGTGGTGATTTCCCCAATATCCGGCACAACCCGGCCGGAGGGGAATTCACCAGCTCTTCTTGAACGTCCCGTCGCAGATCCAGATCCTCCGCCATGATCTTGTACAACCTGTCTGGTGGTCCCGGAGCCCGGCATCCCGCATCAGTGCCCGGATGGCAGAAAGCGGCATCCCGTGCCCGGGTTTTGCCGGCTCCCGGATGAAGAGGGTGCCTTACGGCCGCAGGCAGGCTGCGAGCGCGCCCACCACATCAATCCGGGTTTCCGGCTCGATATCGTGGAGGACAAAGTGGATGATGACCGCATCGTAATGATTTTCCGGAAGTGCCATACGGGTGATGTCACCGAGAAGGAATTCGATGTTCGTAAAAGCCTTCAGCCGTTGTTTTGCCTTCTCTGTCCAGTAGGGGGAGATCTCCACACAGGATAACGATCCTTCCGGGCCGAGTGTCCGGGCGAGCACGCGGGAGAGGCATCCCCCGCCGCTCCCGAATTCGAGCACTCTTGCGGCACCGGTAAGATCCATTTTTTCACATAGGCAGGATGGTAAAACCGGGAGCGGATCCGGTAATCGATCAGCTCTTCTTCGATGATTCGTGTCAGGGACGGACGATCGTTATCCATGATGTTGCCTTCGTAGTGAGGAAAAATGGGGATTTTCTGGTTGAAACCCGTTGAATGGTTAAAGCAAAAAAGAGTGTTGTTATGCCGGCTCGGGGTACTGCTTTGGTGTCACGAGCGAGACGGGAGTCTGGTATATCAGGACATCTCCGGTTGATGCAGTGATGGAGAGCTGGTTGCCGTCCACATTGTATGCCATTGCTTTCTGAAGGATGTTGAAGTATGTGGTCTCCTGGGCGGAGTATTCCTGGCAGAACATCTTCGTAGATACCAGGGGGCCGATGGAGATGCCCTGACCCTTCGGAGTTGTTGTTCCACTCAGGATATAGGGTGCGTTGTAGTTGTTGCATCCACCATTGCCGGAAACGGTTCCGTCAGCAGAGAATTTCAGGGTGATCTGGCTTGATTGCGGCTTAATGACCGCAGTTCCGTCCTGGATTCCCATGGATGTGACAACCCAGTTGCCCGTCAGCGGGGCCGGTAATGCGGGTGTTGCTGCGGTAGTTACCACGAGGGTCGGGGGTTGTGTGGCCGGGGTAGTTGCAGGTGGTGCAGCGGGTTTGGTGCTTGTGCAACCGGAAATCATGATTGCAGCGATCACTAAAAATACCATTACTACGAGGAACTTTCTCATACGTGAAATGGGCATCTCCTGATATTTAAATTATGATCCGCAGGCCCGGTATACGGGGTTTAGGACAGGGGAAAAATATCACAGATCCTTTACCATCAGAGTGATCTCCCCTTCAAGCCCGTCAAAGAATGCGGCTCCCCGATACAGGAATGACGAATAGGAGATTGAGCCCGCCCGGGTAAACCCGCACTGCTCAAACGAACGGCAGGATTGTGGCCCGGTGCAGTCGGTAACGATCTTTTTAAACCCCTGTTCCCGGGCAAAGGCAAGCACGTGACGGATGAGTGCTGTCGAGATGGAACGATTACGGAACTGCCGGCCTATACCCAGCTGGTAGACATGCAGGACTGTTCCCGGAGAAATGGCAACAATGTCCAGATACTGTTCTTCCAACGCGGCGATGAGTTGCGCGGGCCAGTGCCGGGTGTAGGGCGGCCCGTCCGCGGCAAAACTGCGTGGCGCCAGCGCGCCCAGCGCGGCGCCGCTGCCCATGACTTTCAAGAACTGGCGGCGTGGCATTGGCATCGCAATCCCAAATCCCGGATGGCTTGAGCGGGGATGCTGAAGGTGTCGGTGATCCACTTCGTCAGGGCCGGCG
>JBAXDE010000289.1:0-2921 GCA_037141115.1 Methanomicrobiales archaeon
GCCAGTAAACCCGAAAGGTTGGTTTGCCCTATTTTTTGGAGGGGATACAAAAAGAGCGCCGATTCCCAACAATACCGCACCCCCGATGATGACCGGCAGGGGCAGTGCTCCTCCCGAATCAGTCCCCAACGTCCCGCTGTTCTGTGGTACCAGAGTTGAACCTGACTCCGTCACAACCGTAAATATCGTGGATCCGGTGCCGGTCGTATTCGATTTCATCCAGCCTACGGTCACTAAATACTCTCCCGGTGTAAATCCAGCAGTGTCCAGTTCAAACGACCAGCGGTTGGTATCGCTGCCTGCAATGACCGGTATCGTTTTAGTGCTGATGAGGGTATTGGTGTCAAGGTTCCGGATATCGGCATGCAGGGAATTTTCCACGCCCATATTCGTTGTCCCGCTGAGGGTGATGCGTTCGCCGACAGTCAGGTTGGGCAGCTGACCGTCAGGGTTTGCACGGGATTTTTGGTCAAAATGTATGGCGGGTTCTTCGAGAATGAAATAATAAGGTGTCAGGATATCGTCAATCCCCGTAAGCGTTGTGCTGGTCTGGAGAATCCTGACAACCGGCTCTGCGCTTGTCCTGATATCCTGCTTTGGCCCGATATCTGCGATGACGGTTCCCTCGTTCTGGAGAGTGATGTTTCCGTTCCCCGCTACCCGGGATCCAAGATACATCTTTTTGTTTGCCCCCGGATCCTGGATCACAAAGGCATATTGACCGCTGGAAAATTGCCCGGTCTCTTCCGGTTTTACGATGAGCGAATAATTCCCTTCCCGGTCCGGGTTCGCGGTTTTTACGGTATAGTAATCTCTTCCGATTATCCATACTGCGATAGAACCATTGGTTGCACCCGTCCCGGTGATCGTGAATGAGTCGCCTGTTGCGAGGGTTTGCGGGCCGCTTGATGTGAATGTCGTGGATGCTGCAACCGGTCCGACAATGAATAGCAGGAGTACGAGCAGGATCGCTGTCCATTTTTTAAAGAGTTTCATTTTTTCGCGCCATCCGTTTTTGGATATGGATCAGAATGCTGAGGGTTCTTAAACGATCTCTGTGACAAATCTCTACTTGTTCCCCATTTTAAAAAATAGGATCTGTCTCTTCATGTCGGTTCCATTTAAGAAATCCATCCAACCCCAAGAAATTCTGTGGAACCAGACAATTGTTCCTTTCAAACACCATTTTCTGAATGAAGATTTTCGTAAATTTTGATCATAGGTCCCGTGATATAATGCCGGGCAATCGTTCCCTCTTTTTTCTGCTCGATGATACGATCAAACAGCAGGAAATGCATGTGCCAGCTCACGGAAGGCCCGGATATTCCAACATGGTTGCTGATTTCATGGCGGGATATGCCGGGATGGTGGAGGATGGTCTCTACGATTTTCCGGTCACTGATATGGTTGAGATGCATCATCATCGTCCGCTCTTCGTGCGAGAATTTACCCGAGTTCTCAAAATAGCCGGTCGTGTTCTTGCATTCATCTGAGGTGACCGTGCCAAAAACCGAGAGGACATTGAGATGGTAGATCAGGTTTTTGCAGGAAAACCCGGTTGATCGTTCCATGTCTGACAGATGGATACCGGGGTTTTCCTTCACGCACTGGTAGATTGTTTCACGGGAAGCGCTCTCAAAAATATTTTTTCTTGAAATTCGTTTGAATCCCCCGATAAGAGGAAAGTTTGCAGCGGAAAGATACTTTGAAGCATAGACAATTCCCGGAATTACCGCAGCGATACCGAGGATGACAAGTACCCATGGCGGTAAATCGGTAAGGTTGATGGGTGTGGGTATCGGATCATTCAGGAGCACGGTATCTGCTGACCGTGGAGTAAAGTAGAGCTCACTATACTCCGGGTAAATCCCATACGCCGGCTGGACCACGTAACCTCCCGTTTCAACGGCACCGGCTGCGGGAATAATTGCAATTAAAAGAGCAAGAATAAGAATCCGGTTCCTTGATCGTGAGTACATCATGCCAAACCTCACAGCACCAGCAGCATGAACTGCTGGGTGCCATTGACCCGTTCTCCTTCAACAACAGCATGCCAGTCTCCGGATGCCACACCTTCCGGCCGTGTGATCTGGAAGAAAATCCTGCCGTTGGTAATGCCATCGCTGTCATCATAATACGGACCCATCATGCCATCCGGTGCAAAGATGGTGAGCTTGAGGGAATTTCCCGGGTCCTGCCAGAAAAGATCGTAGGTGAACCGGGTGAGATTCTCCGGTATCTGGCGCTGGAATGATTTCATCTCGCCCTGCGTTATGGATTTGTCCATATACCCGATGATCCGGCAGCCACTCTTGTCGGTGACGGCATTTTCAATTCCCATTTCCTGTTTCTGGGATGCATTCAGTTTTTTGATGTTCAGCGGCCGGGACTCTTCCCAGACATTGGCACCATAGGGGCATTCGGTATTATTATCCACTCCCCACGGATGCCTGCTGCCCCAGTGATAAGGCCGGCTCCAGATCTCATCAAGTTGCTCCTTTGGTACGTTCGTCTTGATTTGCTCAATAATCCCGGGTTCATAGGCAATTTGTTCAAGCTGTCCGACAGTAATATTTCCGCCCCAGTGCTCGTTTAACCACTTTATACCTTCTTCTGTATACATACCCGATATCTCGAACGCGGCAGCTCCGGGAGTTAAGAACAGGAGAACCATCAATGCTCCGCAGATTATGAAATATCTGGTCATCTGGATCAAATCCATGGCAGGTTTTTTTATTTCACCGTATAATTAGTCCAATATTCCCTATATCCAGATAAATAGGTTATTCCAAACCCCTCTACACAGATCCCGGGTAAGATCCATTCTAAAGAATCGCGTGTTGTTCCTGAGGTGATTTGTATGAAATCTCGTATCCCCTCCAAAAAATAGGGCAAACCAACCTTTCGGGTTTACTGGCAAA
>JBAXDE010000290.1:0-2912 GCA_037141115.1 Methanomicrobiales archaeon
ATAATATATTTGTGACCGGATTTATACCTTCCCCCACTTTTTCGAGAGGATACTCAAGATCATTTCCTTTCCGCCGTCTTACGACCCTTCCATGGATCACGTTGAGGGCATACTCCTGCTGCCAGAGTGCAAGGCCGCTTTTATAACTGACATTAAGCCCGTGGTCCATGGCTACATCCTGGAAAAGGACCGTCTCATAAAATTCCCGCGATACCTCCATATCCTTTACAAGAAGGACAAATGCCATGAGTTTGTATTCTGCTGTCATGCTAACGGCACAACTGGGGCTGAAAGGATAATAAAAATATCGCACTCTTCACTTTATACGCAAGGTCGGGCGGAAACGTTCATCCTGTTGTAATCCAGATACACATCGTACGAGCATGATCCTAAAACCCCATCTCATAAAAAAATTCAGGCACAATACCAGCGCACAGTCCGGCAAGGAAAGCAAAAAGGCCCCGTCAGGATGGTGCTCCTATGGCCGGTGAAATGGATCTCAAACTCGAAGCACTCTCAAAATATATCATTACCAGCCCGTCATGGATCCGGTCACTGGTGCTCATCTTCATCCTGTCGGGCTGTGTCGAAGTCATGGCAATCATGGGAAGCGGAAAATCGCTCATGCATCCGAACCTCTTTCCCATCGCAGCCTACCTCATCCCGGCCCTTGCTGCCCTGGCCCTGACACCCCGGGTGGCCCGGTGGTTCTCGGGAAAACTGGACTATGGCTGGTCGGGCCTCACGGCCGCCATCGGCCTTATCATCTCCATCTTCATCTCGCTCTCGCCAATCCTGCTCTTCCGGTTCTCGTTTCCCCTCTTCTTTGCAATCTCCCTTGCACTCGTCTTTGCGTTCCGGATGCTCCTCCTTGCAGCGGTGGTCGATTACCACCTTCGCCGGATCGTGGTCCCGGCGCTGCTTCACTCCGGCATTGCTGTCGTGGGAGCCGCCCCCTTCCTCGGCCTGGAATTCGTCCAGTTATCCATCCTGCTTCACATCAGTTTTGGAATCGCGGTCTTTGTCTTTATCAACGTGATCGAGCGCCCGATGAAGGCGAACTTCAAAGTCGGCCCGCTCGAACTGGCCAATGCCTTCCTTGCTCACCTGTCAGAAGGCAGCCGTAAGCTCGATGACTTCTTCCGGAGTATCGGCGAAGAGGTCGTTGTCCCCGAAGTCTCGCTGGTAATGCAGCGCGAAGGAAAAGAGGAGATCTTCCTCACGATCCCCAATGTCCATCCGGGGCCCCTTGGCGAGATCGGCGGAAGCAACCTGCCAAAGATCCTCAATGGGATGCTGGGCAATAGCTCGATGGTCTTCCACGGCTCGGCTTCGCATGACTTCAACCCGGTGGATGAAAAGGAAGTCAGGAACGTGGGAAACGCGGTCTTGGCAGCCCGCCCGCTTACTTTCGAAAATACCGGCTGCACACGATCGGCTCGCTACCGGTCCGGGTCGGTCGAGGTGCTTGCCCAGGCATTTGGTGATACCGTGCTCGTCCTTGCAACGCGGTCTCCTCTGGTAACCGAGGATCTCGAATTTTCTGTTGGTTTTGCCATCATGAAGGCGGGCGGGAAATATTTCCGCCATGTCGGTTTTATCGATGCGCACAACTGCATGGATGCCATGGAGGACGGGGTTCACCCGGGCACCGAGCTCGCCATGGAGTACCTTGGCGCAGCAGAGACCGCATTTGAAGCAACCGCACTAAAAGATCAGGGTCGGTTCTCTGCCGGATATGCACACCGCACGCTCCCGTTCTCGCGGCAGGAGGGATTTGGGGATCTCGGTGTCCAGGTCCTTGTCGTACGGGCAGACGGCCAGAAGACCGCGTACATCCTCTTTGACGGAAACAACATGCAGACAGGAGTCCGCGATGAGATCCGCAGGAGACTGCTTGCACTGGTGGATGAGTGCGAGGTTGCGACTACCGATACCCATGTGGTCAATACGGTCTCGGGCCGGAACCAGGTGGGACTCCGCATCAGCGTGGATACTTTTTATCCCCTGGTTGAGGAGGCCGTTAAAGAAGCGCTCGCTGACGCAGCTCCCGCCCGGACAGCCGGCGCAACAGCCTGGTGCCGGGGGATCGTGGTCTTTGGTTCGCAGCGGATCTCCCAGATCGCATCCACGGTCAACGGGATGATGGGCTTTATCATTCCGGTTGCAGTCATCATCCTGCTCGGGGCATTCCTGACCACTGCGATGGCATTTTTCCTCCTGGTGTATTAACAAAAAAGATGGCTTAAATCCGGAACTTTGAGTAAGTAAGATTTAGGTGATACGGCAGCTGGATACACTGATACCCCCCGGATAGAACTTTTTGGCTCTCCGACATTTCGTGTGGGTAAGATACAATCTAAAATAAATATGAGGGTTCCCCGCCTCATGGCCTCTCCGAGGCACGGCGGGGCATGGCGGTTTAACAT
This sequence comes from Methanomicrobiales archaeon, assembly GCA_037141115.1. Lineage (GTDB taxonomy): Archaea > Halobacteriota > Methanomicrobia > Methanomicrobiales > Methanospirillaceae > Methanoregula. The sequence goes on from JBAXDE010000290.1 coordinate 2,430, forward strand.
TTACTCATTAAAACCGCCGCGGGGGCGCCCCTTCGGGGGCGGCGGCGTTCATCGTATTCGGGGGTATGGGGGCATAAGCCCCCATATTTATATTCATTCCATACAGGGCGTACTCATTCAAATGAGCATTGAGCCTTCTTTTTCAACCCATAGTAAATGACGAAGAGCCAACTTTTTTAAGAAACGATGGCCATTACATCCAGGATCATATATTTATCGTATGTCAATACAGTCTGATTACTCCATGCCCCCAAGGTATCATATTCTCTATGTTGATGACGAACCTGCCCTTCTTGATATCACAAAGCGGTACCTTGAAAGCAGCGGGCTTTTTTGGTAGTGGCCGACCATTCAACTGAGAATCAAACAGCCGTTAAAGTACGGAAAATTTATCTTAGATCCGGGGAAAATGTGTATTATGCCCCGCCCCCGTATCCCCTCCAAAACTAAGGGAAAGATCGATATTTTAGTAAATATATACAC
>JBAXDE010000291.1:0-2902 GCA_037141115.1 Methanomicrobiales archaeon
CCGTTTGTCCCATCAGTAGCTCTGGGGTCAGTGTAGATAGTCACCTTTTTTTTAAGCATCACTTTTTTTAAGATTTATTCAGGAGTTCTATCTTTGCCAGAAGGGTTCCGGGATCCGTAACCGGCAGCGAACAGGAATGCCCGGAACAGAGATAGGCCGTTGCCTTTCCCCCAATCTTTGAGAGCATCCCGGTAAAGGGAGCGACCTCCGCCAGGAGGCCGGCCTGCGGACCGGGAACCGCCCGCAGGATCATTACCCACGGAAGGTAGCGTGAACGCAGCACCGATACCAGAGCCCGGGTATCCTCTGCCCCATCTTCCCCCACGATTACCACATCGCAGGGTGAAACGAGTTCAAGGAGCCCGCAGAGGAACCCCGTGTAAGCAGACGGAGAACGGCTGATCGTTCCGGATATGCATCGCGACAGGATCCCGGCTGCCTGCTCAAACCTTGCATCTCCGGTCAACCGTGAAAGGCGGATCAGGTTCATGAATGCAATGGAATTGCCCGAAGGGATGGCGCCGTCATAGTACTCTTTTTTGCGGAGGATCAGCGCTTCAGCATTATCTGCTGTTGTGAAAAAACCGCCATCACGTGCATCGTGGAAATGCTCATACAGGTAATGGTTCAGGTCCCCGGCCATTTGGAGATACCGGGGATCGAATGCTGATTCGTAGAGTTCGATGAGGGCATGGATGAGCCAGGCATAATCGTCGGCAAATCCCGGAATCGCACCTTCTCCGTCCCGGTACCGGTGCAGAAGACTCCCGTCGTCCTGCCGCATCTGCGTCAGGACAAAATCCATGGCGGTTTTCGCCGCTTCAAGATAGACCGGGTTTTCAAAAACCCGCCCGGCCTGTGCCAGTGCGGCTATGCATAATCCGTTCCCGTCACAGAGCACCTTGTCGTCAAGGGAGGGACGGACCCGCAGTTCCCGTGCGGCAAGGAGGCGGGTGTGGATCGATTCGATGCGCACTTCCAGTTCAGATTCGGAAACCTGGAGGGAATCTGCTATATTTGTCAGGGATTGTGAACGGTGGAGGATGTTGAACCCGATACCCCGTTCGGGATCATGGTAATTGCCATGGGAAGTGACATCGAAGACCAGCGCTCCAAGGGCCGCATCCTCCGGTCCCAGTACCTGTCTGAACTCGTCCTCTGTCCAGACATAAAATGCCCCCTCACCTTCCGGGCTGTCGGCATCCTCTGCGGAAAAGAACGCTCCTTCCGGTGAACGGAGGGATCTGAGCACATAGTTGAGGATCTCTTCTGCAGTCTGTTTGTATTCCGATGTGCCGGTTGCCTGGTACGCCTCCGTATAGGCCATTGTCAGCAGGGCCTGGTCATAGAGCATCTTCTCGAAATGCGGGACTAACCATTTTACATCCGTGGAATACCGGTGGGCTCCCCCGCCAAGCTGATCATATATCCCGCCATCTTGTATGGCATTGAGGGTCTTTTGTACCATCATGAGAGCCCGTGAATCCGGGTTTCGTGCTGCGTACCGGAGGAGGAAGATGAGGGTATGGGGCGTGGGAAATTTCGGGGCTCTGCCAAATCCGCCATTCGTGGAGTCAAACGAGAGGAGGAGCGACTGGTAACAGTCCTCCATGAGTTCCTTGCCCGGCTCCTTTCCGGAGGACGGGGTTTTCTCCGAAGTTATCGCGGCTATTACCCGGTCACCGGACCGGAACAGGTCCGATCGCTGTTCATGCCACATCCGGGTTATCCGGGGAAGAAGGGTCAGGAGTCCCATCATGGAAAACCGCGTCTCTTTCGGGATATAGGTGGCAGCAAAGAACGGCTTTTTCTCTGGCGTCATGACGATCGTGAGCGGCCAGCCGCCCTGGCCTGCCATCTGCTGGCAGACTCCCATATAGACCCCATCAATATCCGGCCGCTCCTCGCGGTCTACCTTTATGGCGATGAAATTGCGGTTGAGCAGGGAGGCGACTTCCGCATCCTCAAAGGATTCGTGCGCCATCACGTGACACCAGTGACAGGTGGCATAGCCAATTGAGAGAAAGATTGGCTTATCTTCGCGGGCAGCCCGCTCAAATGCCTCTTTACCCCACGGGTACCAGTCCACCGGGTTTCCTGCATGCTGGAGAAGGTAGGGGCTCTTCTCGTGGATAAGACGGTTTAGTACCCGGCGGTCATTGTGCACCGGGGGGTCTGCAACGGGATATTCATCCGGCATAGTGCGTGATGGGAAGTATGAGATGATGAGCCTTTCAGCAGTACCATCACCAATCGCTCATCTTATGGTCAGGGCTTCCCAACACTACCGGCAGGTTAAGGAATATGGATACTGCCGGTCTTTTCTTTGTAATCGCAACAGGTATCGGGGTATTTCTCCTCTCGGTAGCCCTGGATCATCTCTGGGCGCAGGCAATTCCGGTCCGGTTCTTTTACTATATCCTCCGGTTTCCCGGCGTTGTTGTCCATGAATGCGCCCATATACTCGGCTGCCTGCTCACCGGTGCAAAGATTCGCAACGTGGTCTTCTTTTCCAAAGAGGGTGGTTCGGTCACCTATTCCCGCCCGGTGATTCCGGTCATCGGCGATGTGGTGATCAGCACGGCACCGCTCTTCTGCATCCCCCTGGTCCTCACATGCTGTACCTGGGTTTTCTCCCGGTATCTCGGTTGTGCGTTTCCCGCCCTTCCCCTCACCATCAACTCCGCTGATGCGGTGGTGGTGATGGGAACCGGGATCCTGGAAACTTTTTCCCAAAATCTCCTGGTACAGTTCAATGCATGGTTCCTCGTGTACCTGTACCTGGTGCTCAGCCTGATCCTCTCCGCTGCGCCAAGCCTGCAGGATCTTAGGAATGCCGCAATCGGGATCCACTCATGTCAGGTTAAGACCGGACTACTATCCGTTCAACCTTTTTAATAAC
>JBAXDE010000292.1:0-2894 GCA_037141115.1 Methanomicrobiales archaeon
GTGTATATATTTACTAAAATATCGATCTTTCCCTTAGTTTTGGAGGGGATACTTCATAACATCATTTTTGTCGAATCGATGAAAATGAAATCTATCATCTCTGTCATTTGTTTTAGTTAATAAAGCCGAGACTCCGTATCTGAATGATGAGGAATTGATACTACAGGACAAAAGATCCAATTTACCTGAGGGTAACGATGAAAGTGAAGTTAGCAATAAAAAAAAGAGATTAGTAGAGGGGTTGAATCGCGCTAAGTCCACCGGGAATTGTCCTTGTAATTGGAAGAACTGCTCCAACTGCCGGCTGGAAGTTAATTGATATCTTTGTATTGGGCGTTGCAGATGCCGGCAATCCAACAGCGATAATCAACTGAGCATTGTTCTCAAGCATGGCTCCAGAGGCTGTTACGTTATTGATTCTCTGTGGAATACACCAATCTTGGGAAGTTATATCAGATAGAACAGGGCACGTTGCCTTATAGGTCAGATTTGCATTGTGACCTGCGTTGTTGTCATTATAGGATACCACCATTGCTGATAAGTCCATGGGAGTGCCCCCGGCAGTGAGTGCGACCGTTACGTTAACATAATTAAGACGTGTCATTCCTGCGTCAGCAATCCCGTATACGTTTCCAACAAGTTCCATACTTGAGCTTGCCTGCTGCACTCCCGTATGAACGGTAGCCTGGGCGGTCTGGGATGTGAAGAAACCCGCACCCAGCACCACGTACGAGAACACTGCTGCAACAACCACGAATGCGATCAACACGATGGCGGCTTCAAGGCCGGTGAATGCATCTTCTGAATAAATATTTTTCATTTCTTTCATCCTCCTTAATACACATCATACCAAGTGCCAGTATTCAATCCAGCAGGAATGGTTCTCGCAATGGGCAGCGCGGCTCCGATCGGGGGCTTCACTTCAACAATAAATTTGTCATTGAGCGTCATACTGGTGTCAAACCCGGGGACAATCCTCACAAGAACCATTTCACGGGGATTGAGCAATCCGGCAGTTGGACCGTGGTTGCTTCCACCCGCAACGTTTTCCTGGACCCACAAGAGAGTGACATCATTATTTGTGAAGGTCTTGATCAATTTGGGTGTTGAAACCGTATAAGTGACTTTACTCATGTCCACGCCATTACCACCCGCAGCGAGCTGGAGGTAGAACGTAATATTACCAATGGTACTTCCTGCAGCTGCTTGGACACTGACCGGGCCACTCGGTTCAACTGCGGACGCTGTCTGCTGTACACCCGTGTGAACGGTCTCCTGTGCCTTCTGGGTTGTAAAGAACCCGGCACCGAGTACCACGTATGAGAACACTGCCGCGACAACGACGAATGCAATAAGCACAATTGCCGCCTCAAGGCCAGTGAACCCTTCATCATTGCGTTTAGAAGAATTCATTTTTTCACCTTTTTTAGATAGCGGACACTGGAGTTACCAGAATCCATGTTCCTAGGATGATGTCTTTGTATTTAAATATTATGTGGGTAAATAAGCAAAAATAACACTCATATTCTGATTTAAAAAAAAATATGATAATATTATGCGCAGAACGAGCGGTCTCTTTCGTCGAACCCGACGGACAAGAATAATTTCTTCATGGCATTTCCGGAATACCCGGACGAATATTTATCAGGGAACCATCAATAGAATACTGTTGAGATATGGATAAAAAAGATATCATGTATATGATTGGTGCGCTTGGCATCATACTCATCATAGCATTGGTAATCAAACCTGTCATGACCGGTCAACCCGCCAATACCGGGATTGCATTGCCCACTTCCCAACCCCCGGTCACACCTTTTATAATTGCAGATTCAAACAACACTCCGCAGGTTATCACGAGAGTGACTACCCTCCCCATCCCTACGGCGACACCGAAACCAGTTCCAACCTGGGATAAAAAAGTATCTTCGGTTGGGTTTGTCGATCCTTCAATCTATGGCATATCAGATAACCAGTCGATTTCCGACAGTTCACGGTTTGATGAAAAACCGGTGTATAACAATATAACCGCTTATGCAAAGTTCTCGGGACAATATAGTGGTACAACCCAGGTACTAAAAATCCCCTTCCCCTATTGGGAACTTGTATACACGATTCAACCGTTTTCTGATGTCCAGCCTTCAAAGACTCAGGTAATTCCAGTAAAGGGTGAGGGACTTGCATACAGTGGTTTGCAGGGATCCTATTCTACGGCAAATCCTGAGTTTTCCATCCAGGTCATGGATGCGGATGATCCGAACCGGATTGTCAGGACCATTACACCTCCTGGGGGTATCGATCTCGACCTATGGCTGGGGAATAAAAAAACCGTTACAAATCCGCAGGATAAAATAAAATCCAGCCAAATGGCGACCGTTTCTAGTGATACGGTTTATGTTGATCCCCGCCCCTGGACTGAAAAATTTTATTCTGGCCAGGCAAGTTATTACTTTATCATCAATGCACGCAACCTGGAATCCTATTCGATTATAATTCAGGTACCGACCCGATATATTGGAACGTATTAAATGCTCTTTTTTTCCAGATTCTATGAATGCTCAAAGAGATCTCTTCAACGAACTCCAAAAACAGAAGCGTGAACCCGTTACGGGTTTTGTATCTTAGTGGTTAAATATACGGAACTTGCCGAACAATTCGGAGTTTTCTTCATTCCCTGTCAGGCACTGACATTTTCGGTGTGATGAGAATATCCGGTCAGAAACAATTTGAACCAGACAAATAGTGTTTTTTGCTATCCTCTGTCTTAAAAGACTGAAAATTATCCGTAAAATCCAGAATTTTATCGAAAATTACAATATATGCGAATTATAAAAAAAGGAGTAACTATCTATATCATGCCTTGGAATCCTTTTTTAGTGTAGAATCTTCGCGAA
>JBAXDE010000293.1:0-2863 GCA_037141115.1 Methanomicrobiales archaeon
CAATTAAGGAACAATCCTGCATTTTTTTTCGCCACCGACAATGACGGTGGTTTTCCGGGTAAACCCGCAGAAGAGCCCGCTCTCCACAACTCCGGCAATGAGCCCTATGGATGCTTCGAGTTTTTCAGGTTCGTCAATTTTCCTGAATTTTGCATCGAGAATGAAATTCATGTTATCGGTGATGACGGGGCCGTCTTTTTTCACTCCTTCCCGCAGTACCGGGATACACCCCATTGCGGTGAGCTGATCCATTACGGGCCGGATGGCAAACGGGACCACTTCGACCGGCACGAGCCCGTCTAAGCAAGATACCATCTTCTGCTCATCGACAACAACAATGAACTGCCGTGCTGCGGCAGCAACGCATTTCTCCCGGGTATGGGCAGCGCCCCGGCCTTTGATCAGCCGCAACTGCGGGTCAACTTCATCAGCACCATCTATGGCCAGATCGATGACCGGGTGATCATCAAGGGTAGTGAGGGGTATCCCATACTGACGTGCCCGGATGGCTGTCTGGAAGGATGTCGGGATTCCGGTGATCGTGAGCCCTTCATGCATGCGCTGGGACAGTCTCTCCATAGTAAACATGACCGTGGAACCCGTGCCAAGGCCGATGATCATGCCGTCTTTCACCATCTCTGCTGCCTTGTAGCCGGCGGCACGTTTAGCTGTTGCGGGATCGCGAGTCGTAGAGTCCATTAAAGTGATACATATCGGTACGGAAATTATTAAAACTGGTGATGTGGGGGTGAGAGTGACAAAAAAGATTGCAGTAAGGTTCAGTGATGAAGTGCACAGATGTCTGGAAAAAATACCTGGTGCATCATTGTTTTACCCTGATGGCAGTTGTTCTCCCCAAGATCTGAAAGTGATGAATCCCGATGCCCCGGTTGTCCCCACAGCGGTTCAGCAGGAGTAGTGAACGGGAAATGTAGCTGTTCCTTTTGTTCTGTATCGATGTATGAACGAACTTACCGGCCATCGAGCCCCCGACAATGCGGCCAGGAAACTCCCGAAGGGTGGGATGCATTGCGAACAAGCGAATTGACAAAACTCTGCGTGATCGTAATGGCCGGGTATCAATGAATTTAAAAAAAAAACTAAAATCCTGTCCGGAAACGATCCCGGCAGAAAAAAAATTAATTCGTGAATAATTTTTTCGTATCTTCCACTGCTGCATACGAAGTACAGTCCAGGGTGATTGGTGTAATCGAGACGTTTCCCTTCAGGATGGCATGCACGTCCGTGCCCTCTTCAGCATCATCATAGAGCGGTCCATTGATCCAGAAATACGGGCGTCCGCGGGGATCCAGTCGCTTTTCCACACCCGTATGGAACAGTTTCGGGCCGAGCCGGGTCACTTCATACCCACCTTTTACCACCGAAGGAATGTTCACATTGATCACATCGGTGTGTGGAGAGAAACCGTGCTCAAGCACACGCGAGACTACATCGCGCACCACTTTTTTAGCTGCATCAAAACTTTTGCCAACCTGGCGTGGATCATCGAACTTATCCCCCTGGTCCTCGACCTGGAGGGAAAACGCGATCCCCTTTGTGCCCTGGTTGGAACCTTCCAGTGCAGCTCCCACGGTGCCTGAGGTCATGATCGACTCTGTTGAGAGATTCTCGCCTATATTGATACCGCTGACAATCATCGTCGGGGCGAGTTTGAGGGCATACAGGCCGATGATGACCGCATCCGTGGGTTTACCGGCAACCGACCAGGCCGGAAGACCGTTGATGGTGATCTGGCTTGCCCGCAGGGGTTCGAAGATCGAGATCGACCTTCCGACAGCACTCTGCTGGGTTGCCGGGGCTACAACGGTGACATCGGCAATAGGGGTGAGCGCTTCATACGCAGCCCAGAGTCCCACTGAACTTACGCCATCATCATTGGTGAGCAGGATCGAAGGTCTCATGTTCATCTTCTATTGATGCCGTCCCACAAATAGTTCACCGATCGGATAGGGTAATTTTCTAAAAGAGCGTACAATAGAAACAATGAAAGTCCTGCTCGCAGAGTTTGCCACCTGTCACGATCCCGCCCTTGCTCCGGAAGGCGCAGCAATGTTAGATACCGTCAAGCAGAGTTTCGAGCGCTGCGGGTATGAGATTGTTATGCCCGGCTCCGGGGATTTTGCTGACGGAATCGAACGCCTTGCCCCGGGCTGTGATATGGGGCTGGTGATTGCACCGGATCACCTGCTTGCCCGTTACACGCAGATTCTGGAACAGCATACCCACAATCTCGGTTGCGGTTTTATGACCATAGCTCTCTGTGCCAACAAGGTCCAGTCCGGAAAGATCCTGCGTGCGCATGGCATTCCCGTGCCAGATGACGCACCTGCGGGAAAACGGATTATCAAACCGGTCAAAGGCTGCGGTGCGCAGGGTGTTCGGATCTCGGATGGCCCTGCGGGTGACGGGGAGTTTACCCAGCAGTACATTGAAGGTGAACATTTTTCCGTGAGCCTGGTAGCCAGCCGGGTGATCGGCGATGCGTGCGCATATTATACCGGTAAACCCCCGCTTGTCCTTGCGGTGAACCAGCAGTTCATTGAGACGGGAAGTGACGGGGCAATGTATTACCGTGGGGGAGAGACCCCGGTCCATCCTGTGAGGGAGGCCGAGATCATCGAAGTGGCCAAAAAGGCGATCATTGTGCTTGGAGCCCAGGGGTACTTTGGCGTGGATGTGGTTGTTGCCGATAAGGTGTATGTTGTTGACGTAAACCCGCGAATCACCACCAGTCTTGTCGGGATTGCGGCCTGCATGCAGGAAGAGATTGCCGAGATCCTTGTTGCAGCGTCAAAGGGCGGTGGCCCAATCGAGGTTCATCTGACCGGAATTGTCCGGTATG
>JBAXDE010000294.1:0-2846 GCA_037141115.1 Methanomicrobiales archaeon
TCGATAAAGCCGGTATGACTCAGGAGGAATATTGCGCATATTTCTCCGGAGAAAAATAATGATATTGAATACCCTCTGAATAGTCAGATAATGTTTTAAAAAATGAGAGTATGAATATCGATGATCATTTTGTGGTTATGGCCATTCTTTTGAGAGCTGGCGGGCTTCCTGGAAGAGAACCCTGCTCTCTTTGGTGAAGTGCTGCTTTGGGGCAGCGACATATTTGTTGAATGCCCGTGCATCTTCACCCCGTAACACAGTCTCTAATTCGATCTGTTTTGCCAAGTCTGACCACCTTTGTTGTAATACAGTATTACTTAATTCTTAATAATTAAGGTAATCCTGCTGAATTTCAAGGTACCTGGTATGAAGTTCTGATGAACGGGTATCTCTTTTCAAACGGTTTTAGGAATTCCCTCAGTACCCCCGGCTTCTTCATCGTTCTGTTCTTTGATCGCGGCGGGTATTTTGCCGTTGGGACTATCCCGAAAGTCTCCCGTAAGATTTCTTAGCATTCCTCGTTTATCCCTCGCCCAGCAATCCTGCCATCAACCCGCCGATGACATAATTCACCCGCCGCATCCGGTCCTGAATCCGGACCCAGGAATCCTCATCCACATCTTCCGACATAAGCGGATTATCGCAGTACACGAGAATCTTCCCGTCATCCTCTTTCGTTGCGCACCATCCGACACACCACACGAGGGCATCTATAACCGGATTTTCAAGGGTTGGTCTGATCAGCGAAGCGATTGCCGGATCGGACAGGTACGCTACGGGTTGGCCGTTGATCTTTCCTTCCCGCAGCCCGGTTATTTCCTGGCGCCGCGTGTCGAGCGTGACGAGCAACTCGTCTCGCAATGAGAGCGAGAGGTCGTCCCCCGCTGAGGTGCAGATCTTATCAGCCGTATCGAGATCGCGATCAACCGTCGGGATCCCATTCTGGAAATTATCGTTCACCTCAGCAGTTATCTTCAGGGCGAGCCGGTCCTCCGGCCGAGCCGGGTCCGGCACCGCCATTACGCTGACAGACACGAGCTCGACAATCCCGTGCCGGGCCAGGTCTTCCTGCGCCTCGGGACAGAGCGCCTCGACAAGGTTCATTGTGACACCCCGGCCGGTAACTCGCCGGGCAAAATCTCTAATCCTTCTGCCATTCTTCTCTCAACTTTTCTATCGGTACATCCTTTGATTTTTGTCATAACAAATTCCTCATCACTCGTTTTCTTCCATGTTCTTTAAAAAAATTCAACAATCTCTCTGCTATGGCGTTGGAAGCATCCGGTATCCCGGGTTCCGGCCCAGTACCGGTGAATCTTCCCGGGGAGGGGGTTCTCCGGCATTGTCACTGTATCTGTTGTTGCCCGGGTCTCTCCCGGGCCCTTGCCCATGCTTCGGGAAAAACGTTGCTGTAACTATGCTAAAGACTGTCATCTTCAGGGTATGGAATGGCATCAGATACACCAAATGAGGCTGAAATGAACGTTTCCCAAAACAACCCTGTCGGTTTTTAGGGAAACTATGTCGGCCTGACCCCCGGGATATGGCATCGGGGGCTGAAATGGTCTCTGTTGACCTCATTTCATATACCCTCGCAGGACTTCCCCGATACCGTCGGAGATACGATCCCCCGACAGATGATCTCATGATGTACCTCCGTACTGGGTACCGTGCATATTTTCCCTGATTGGCCCCCAGCACGTTATTTCGGAAAAACGCTGCTGTAACTATGCTAAAGACTGTCATCTTCTGGGCATGGTACTCTGTCCGACAACTAGTATGAGGCTGAAATGAATGTTTCCCAAAACAAGCATGTCGGTTTTTCGGGAAACCCTGTTGGTCTGACCCCCACGGTAGGGCATCGGAGGCTGAAATGGGCTTTGTTGACCTCATATTATGGTTCGCTCCCAGGCTTCCCCGGTTCAGATGATGGATACTTTTCCCTGGCGGTTGACCCCTTGTCCGGTGATCCTGCCGGGTCGGCAGCGACCGGCTTTTCGGCAGGAGCGACCGCCCCGGTAGCGGGAACGTGCTTCCCGCCCGCGGCAGGTTTTTCTTTTTCCCGGTCCGCGATTATTGCCGTGTTGGGCTGATCGTTCGGATCTTCATTTTCGCCCGCTGGTTTCCTTCCAATTTTTTTCTTTTTAAGCCAGCGGATGATCGGGTTGCGGGGATCAAGGGAGCCCGGACCCGTTGCTCCGTTTACTATTGGTAATGATGACGGGAGGCTGCTTAACCCGGGGACGATCTCCCCGGGGCTGGCCGGGGCCGGGTTCGCGACTGGGGGCACTGACAAGATGATGACCGGTCTCCCATTCACGAACGGGAACCCATATCCATCGATCTCGATGAGCCCGGTCTCTATTAACCGGAAGAACCGGAGTATACCGTATCGCGAGTAGAGCCAGAGTTCGCGGGATATCGGCCCCCCGAAGGGGATCGCACAGAGCCCGTTTATGGCATCGGAATAATCCCGGATAATCTCAGCGATGGGCGCATGGAGCCGCGGTGCCATCATGAGCCGGACCAGGGCGAGGATACCGTTCCCCGCGATCGAGAAATCACAAATATGATCCTGCGATGGCTGAAACTGCATCACACGCCCCCGCATCAGGGCAACCGGGATAGCCACGTCAAAACCTCTGGCGGGCGGTGGCCCCCGGCTCATGAGGTACACCTCCCAGACACGAAGGTCAGGACCTCACTCGTTTCCTTTTGTAAATGCCTTTGCCTCAGGATTACCGGTTGTGGTTGGGAGAATTTCTCTGGCATATGGTAAGGAACTAAAGGAATTTTGTTACTGACCAGATCCCCCCACAGAAGTCCCAACAATCTTTTTTCGTAAT
>JBAXDE010000295.1:0-2820 GCA_037141115.1 Methanomicrobiales archaeon
TGTATATATTTACTAAAATATCGATCTTTCCCTTAGTTTTGGAGGGGATACGAAATAATCATGAAAAATGAGTAATCAGGAGATCTTTCCTTTTTAAAAAAATGCTGAATTATTGATCCGGGACAGACAACCCAGATCCCGTGTTCTTTTTGTAGAATGTGCAGAATGATCCGCATCGTTTACATCCCTTATTGCATGGCTCGATATGGATGGTCACATTCGCTCTCGGGAATTCTAAAATGAGATCCGATTCAAGATGATCTGCCAGATCATGGGACGCGAGAACCGTCAGTTCCCCCGGCATCACCAGGTGAAATTCGATGAATACCTCCGGGCCTGACCGGCGGGTCCTGAGGCCATGGAACCCCGCATAAATACTCGCATGTTCGCAGAGAATCTCCTCAATGCGCCGGTTATCCTTCTCCGGAAGACTGTGATCGATGAGGTCGGCAAACGATCGTTTTGTCAGGTCATACGCTGCTTTCATGATCACAACCGCGACACCGAGCGCAAAGAGCGGGTCGAAGATGGTGATACCGGTCAGTTTGATAAGGATAAGTCCGACCATCACACCAACTGAGGTATAGATATCGGTCCGGAGGTGCCAGGCATCGCTTTCAAGAGCAATTGACTCCGATTGTTTTGCTACGGCAAAGAGTCGGTTCGAGACATACCAGTTCACGAGACCCGATATACCCATGACGGCAATACCGAGTATGAGCAGGTCCGGAGAATAGTGCTCTACAGGTTCGCCCAGCAGCTTCGTGACTGCCTCTTTGATGATCAGGATCGCTGCAACAAAGATGAGCAGGGCCTCGGCAAGGCCGGAAACATCCTCAAACTTCCCGTGCCCGAAGGAATGTGCAGCATCCGGGGGTTCTGCGGATTTCCGCACCGAGAAGAACGCGATGATTGCTGCGATCAGGTCCATTGAAGAGTGAATTGCTTCAGAGATGATACTGACCGAGCCGATGGAAAACCCGACGGCAAATTTCATCAGGACCAGCCCGGTGTTGGAGATGACCGAAAGCCGTGCGGTCTTTTCTTTCAGTTGATCGAGCGATGTCTTGTCAAGGGTTGTACTCATATCGTCCTCACTAAGAGACAGCGGTTACACTTACCCGGTGACGAATGAAAAAGAGTGATAGAAAGAAAGGTGAAGCGGGAACTTAAAACAATGCCGTGACGATACCAAGGACTCCGTAATGGATAATGACAGAAACTGTAGTAATCATCCCGGCTACCACGCAGGCTATAGCGACATTCCCGTCTTTCATTGCCTTGATCAGGTTGGTCTGTGAGTTCAGCCGGGAAAATACAGCGATTGCAAGATATATTGATCCGATCACCAGCAAAATTCCCAGAATGAGCTCCAGACACGACAAGAAAACAGCCAGTGTATCGAGCGGGTTGAGGGCCCCGTCAGCAAATATCCTGCTTAATCCATTAATAATTCCTTTAATAAAGGAAACTACTGTAAGTGAGATTCCAATAAAAATGGACGCGATAAGGAGACCGATTGCACAGTTCCCCCTTGCCAGTTCAGTTTGTGCATCAATATCTTTTACTATCCGGGTGAAGATAAAAAAACCCGTATAGAGGGCAACTACTGCAAGCGCTATGGCAAGGAGCATTTGAATCAACTGAATTATTATATTTACCAGCATTGTCACGGGAATTCTCCGGATCTTACCTTTCTCTCTCGATCGCATCGTGGGAATATATCGACAGACACAATTATCTCCACATAAATTATCCATCATCTACCTTAAAATATATTTTTAGTCCCTGCGACAAATCCCCGACTCATATACACATACCAAAGTCACCCGGTTAAGATCAGCGGGTGCCAGTTCGAACCAATGCAGGTGCGGAAGGTTGAAGTTTCGTTTGCGGAATCTTGTCGTATTCTCCCCCGGGGAATCACTTCACGGATTTTCATAAGAGATCTCGACCCCTACAAAATAAATTATCAACGATCCTTTCAAAAAATGGGGTGTATCATTGTGTTTTGTCCTGGTTGGAATAACTAAATTTCTTAGGGATCCTTTTAGGAATGAAATTTAAGTTCTTGACTAACATTCAGCTCTGACCCCGGATTCTCCAAAATAAATACGAGGGAAAATTCTTTTTATTTACTTCCGGGTAAAGGCACTATTCGTAATCAGGACCACACCAGGATCTGTTTGAGGGATTGTGCATTATCCTCAGGTTACTTGGGGAAATACTCAACATTTCCGGTAAATATTGTTACATTCTTCTTTTTTGTATCCGGTAATAACCTGTCTTGCCAGCCGCACAAAAAAAAAGAAAAATACCCCAAACGTATGAATGAAAAAAAATTTAGATGATCTGTTTTTCGGCCATTTCGCCGACAATGGGGACCATGAATTTCTCTCCCTGGAAGGTTTTGATGATCAAGACCAGCCAGAGAATTACCATGACCAGCCAGATCAGCAGTGAGATGATGCCAATGAATGGGATCATACCAATGACAAAACTGATAATGGTAAGGGGAAGGAACGTAAGGATTGACTGCATTGCATGGAATCTTACGGCTTTGTTGTCCTTTTCTACAAGGAGGAAGATAATTCCGGTTACCCAGGTAAGTACATAACACGCAGCTGACGCTACGTTTTCATCAAGACCAAAAGTTGCTTTAACCATAATTTTTCACCCAAAATTGAGGATTAACCTCTTTTTCGCAAACATTAAAAGATATGGAATTTCGGGCAAAATACAAATATCAGGATAGATTTAGTTCATTTTTGTATCCTCTCGAAAAAGTGGGGGAAGGTATAAATCCGGTCACAAATATAT
>JBAXDE010000296.1:0-2813 GCA_037141115.1 Methanomicrobiales archaeon
GCCGATATCTTTTGGCACCTGAATGCGCATGAGCTGGCGAAGTGCACGCTCATCAGCATCGATATCGATGAGGCGTTTGTGTACACGCATCTGCCAGCGATCCCATGTGGCAGTCCCTTCACCATCAGGGCTCTTTCGGATTGGTACCACCAACCGTTTGGTTGGGAGCGGTATCGGACCGGCCAGATTCACTCCTGTTCGTTCTGCAATCTCACGGATTCTGTCACAGACCATCTCTACTTTATTAAAGTCTGTACCTGTCAGGCGAATTCTGGCTTTCTGCATAGTTAAGTCTCCAAAAAAAATTATCTCATTTGTTTTGCCTTGATGGCAATGCACATGCCCGCGGCAATAGTTGTTCCCATATCACGGACTGCGAACCGGCCCAGCTGGGGGAGTTCCTTGATATTCTCAATGACCATTGGCTTTGTCGGTTTGACGACGACAATTGCTGCATCTCCAGTCTTGAGGAATGCCGGATTCTCTTCTTTGGTCAGGCCAGTGCGTGGGTCCAGTTTCTTCTGGAGATCCATGAATGTGCAGGCAGTCTGGGTGGTGTGGCAGTGGAAGACCGGGGTGTATCCAACGGTCAGTGCGCTGGGGTGCTGGAGCACGACAATCTGTGCGGTGAACTCGTCAGCAACAGTCGGTGGTACATCTGATGGTCCACAGACATCACCGCGGCGGATTTCACCTTTTGCAATACCACGGACGTTGAACCCGATGTTGTCACCGGGTAATGCCTGGGGGATCTCTTCGTGGTGCATCTCGATGGACTTGATTTCCCCATCTTTGTTTGCGGGCATGAAGGTAACTTTCATTCCTTTCTTCATGATACCGGTCTCAACACGGCCGACCGGCACAGTGCCGATACCGCTAATGCTGTAGACATCCTGAATTGGAAGACGGAATGGTTTGTCAGTTGGCTTCGAAGGTTCTTTGAATGTGTCGAGTGCCGTGATGAGTGGGAGGCCTTTGTACCAGGACATTTCGGGGCTGACTACCTTGATATTATGACCGCCGAGTGAACTGATCGGGATGAATAGAGTCTCGTCAGGTTTGTACCCGACCATCTTGATAAGGTCGGAGAGTTCCTTCTTGACCTCGTTGAACCGCTTCTCATCGAATTTTACTGCATCCATCTTGTTGATGGCGATGATGATCTGCGTAATGCCGAGTGTACGGGCGAGGAACACGTGCGCTTTCGTCTGGTCCATTACACCATCAGGGGCTGCAACAACGAGGATTGCTGCATCAGCCTGTGATGCACCGGTGATCATGTTCTTGACGAAATCTCTGTGTCCAGGGCAGTCCACGACAGTAAAGTAGAACTTGGCGGTATCGAACCGCTTGTGGGCGATATCTATGGTAATACCTCTCTCACGTTCTTCCTTTAAGTTGTCCATAACCCATGCAAACTCAAAGGTTGCTTTACCCTTTGATGCAGCCTCCTTACGGTAACCTTCGATGATATGTGCAGGTACTGCACCAGTCTCGAACATCATTCTTCCGACGGTTGTTGATTTTCCGTGGTCAATGTGTCCGATAACAGCTAAATTTAGGTGGGGCTTTTCAGATGCCATTATTCTTCCTCCAAATAAATGTCAAGGACTGTCCGCTTACAGTCAGTTTATGCGAGTATTACTTATATGAGACCCATCTATATAAAGCATTTTGATTGACGGTGGTTCACCCTTTTATGAGAAAAATCTATATCGACATTATCATATCCGATGATTGAATACCTTTTCTGTATGAAGACCTTGCCGCTTGAGCGTGATGAGAAAAAAAACCGGGTACTTGTTTCGTGTGCTGATGGGAATGTTTCAGTATACAGCCATTGCGCATATTGCAGGTACTGTAAAGGTGTGTGGGTGGGAAAACGACTAACCCCGACACCTCAGCAACAGGCGATCAGGAAAGGATCAGCAGCTGATGACAATCTGATGAATGCTGCAATGCTATTCAATACCTTAATCCGGGATGGCTCGGCAATTGAATGTGAAGATGATGCAAACAAAGGGTTTGTGCGGATGTACTAGGGACGAATGGCACTTGCTTTTTTAGGATCTACGAATAATTTCCTTTTTTGCACTTCATTAAAATGAGTGTGTGATTAACATCCATCTATTCTGTTATTGATTGGGGTTGATGCATCCTATTTCATTAATGAGGTATCGGGCCTCACAACGATTCGATCATCTGGATACAAAAAACAGATCTTACCCTCATTTTGAGAAGTTATGTGGCGGTGAGTTCTCCTAATCTTCATCTTAATGAGTCAAATTATTTGATATTGAGCTCACCTGGATCGGATGTTTGAAATGAGAAGGGTAAAACCCGGACTGTCTTCGCATATGAAAAAATATAACGAGATCGATATCCGGCAAATTTTTTTTCAATCACCCCCTCATCCCCTGCTTAAAATTTTTCAAGCGAACCTTGGATTGTAGTTCCTGGCAGTCACGCCGGAAAAAATATTTTTTTGTAAGTTGTACTTACTGATTGCCGGATAATTATCCGAGAATCGCCTCATTAACTTACACCTCACGATTGCGATTTCAAATTTTTAAGCAGGGCCTGCTATGAAAATGTACTCGAAAAATGTATCCAAAATATTCTGCCGGGATTGACTCAGACACTCTCCAGCATGGTTTTGTTCGGGTATTACTGGTAAGGTTCCTCTAATATTGCTGAGTTATTTCTCATTTTGGTTGTTACTTTCACTATGATTTGATATTATCTGATCAATCTGCACGGTAGTGTAAAGATTCAACTGTAAATTAGACAACCCTGATTCTAATAGATCAATT
>JBAXDE010000297.1:0-2808 GCA_037141115.1 Methanomicrobiales archaeon
TGATCGATTAGAGTCAGGGTTGTCGAATTTACAGTTGAATCTTTACACTACCGATCTTTGTTACGATTGGGGTAGTCACCTCTTCCTTTGCCGGGAGTCTCAGGGCAGAAGAATGGAAATACCGGGAGATCTTTGAAAATTCACAGGCCGGGATATTTACCTTCGACCTCTCAAGCTTAAAAATACGGGAGATAAACGGGAAATGTGCCGTGATGCTCAGGTACGATTGCACGGACCTTATCGACAAGGATCTATCGAGAATTCTTATCGATTCGGAGAACCGCGAGGCCTTTATTGCCCGGATCCAGACTCAGCCAAAGGTCGGAGAGATGGAACTCTTCTTCCATACCCGTGACGGGGCGGTACGCCAGTTCCTTGTCTCCGCATCACGGTCTGAGGACAATATCGTGATCTGTTCCACGATTGATATCACCGAACGAAAACTGGCAGAGAGCGTGATTGCAAAAGCGAAAGGTGATCTGGAGGTGCGGGTACTGGAGCGGACGGATGAACTCCTGCGGGCAAACGAGATCCTTAAAGCAGAGATCCATGAGCGAAAACGGTTTGAATCGGCAATCCAGCTGGCAAACCGGAAACTCAACACCCTTTCATCCATCACCCGCCACGATATCCTCAACCAGGTCACTGCAATTGTCATGTACCTCTCGCTGGCAGAAGAGAGAGTCACCGATCCCGAAACTTTGGAGCATCTCCAGAAGATCGAGCAGGTGATCCAGCTTATCCAGAAACAGATCCGGTTCACCCGGGATTACCAGAATATCGGTTCCAGCACTCCCCAGTGGCAGCAGGTTTCAGTTACCGTCAGGAATGCAATCTCGGATCTCGATCTCGAAGGCATCATTGTGGAGACTGAACTTGAGGGTCTTGAAGTCTATATGGATTCCCTGCTCGAAAAAGTGTTCTACAATATTGTGGAAAATAGCCTGCGTCACGGTGAGAAGGTAACAAAGGTCCGGTTTTATTACAAAGAAAATGCTGAAACGCTGACACTCTTTAGCGAAGACGATGGTGTTGGCATTCCGGTCAATGCCAAGGATCGGATCTTCAAGCGGGAGTATTACCGGAATACCGGCTATGGCCTCTTCCTTGCCAGCGAGATCTTAAGCATCACCGGGCTCACCATTAAAGAGACGGGCGAGCCGGGCAGAGGGGCCCGGTTCGAGATCGAGATACCCAAAGGCGAGTTCCGGTTCTCAAAATCTCAAGACCGGAGGTAACCCCTGCCACAAATGCCACAGGCATGCCGATGGAGAGAGAGACGCTTTCTCCGTTTATAATGAGATTTTTTTAACCTTTTCTTCCTTAGATATTCAAACCTTACCCTGTCTACAACCTTGCACCGGTGGATTTTGATAAATTTTGAATAACAGAGAACACCTAAAAACCCGCTCATATTTTTTTATCTGGGCTCTGTTGAAATCCTCATAGTACATTGAACACCCGCTGGTTTTTGAGGAAACGATCGATGGAAAAAACGATACATTTCAATTTGATTTCCTTTACTTGCTGTCAGTAAGACCTTGAGTAGATGGTCTCTCAAAAGAGTCTTTTCAAGATCGAAAAAACAGTTTCGGCCATATTCCTATGTCCGTAGATTTTTACATCGAATGAGCTTGCCATGATTTGTCGGTATTTGCCAGAAACATATGATGCATGCCAGTCACGGATAGGGATCATTGATTGAGTTTCAAATCCTCATGAATCAATTTATGAATCTTTTCAGAGTCGTAGCCTTTATCCATGACATAACATTTCGAATTTTTCACCCGATGCGATGCACGTAGTACGATCGGAGCAATTTGGGAGTCATGGCATCGACAATTTGTGATGTGAAACGATAGCAGGGAGATGTGATCCGAATCAACGGAAATTGTCGTTTTGAGATAGTCATGGCGGGTCTTTCCGGTTCTGATAGAATAATAGTTACTGGCAGAATCCGGTGTGAAACCTGAGGAGTCAATCACAACAACTGACGTAGGGTTCTTCCATTCCGTCATGAATGAACATGCTTTTCGAAATAACTTGTTTAAGACATTTGCAGGAACTCGTTTCGAAAATTTACAAAGGGTGGAATAATGAGGGATCTCATTGAGATGCAATTGTTCCTGGACAATACTCATTATCTCAACAAGGCTCACAAAATCCCGATAGTGAGCGCCGAGGTATTCTTTGAATAAAAGTAACGTCAGTAATTGATGCTGAGTAAAATCCCTCCTCGAATATCGAGGGGTGTATTCTGGTACTCCGGTTTGCCTAACCGCATTCTGGCACGATGTTAGAAAACAAATATACTTCTGATCTGAGAAGAAGTAGTGCTCCTTGTTTGGGTTTCCCATAACTTTTACAGGGAGCTACTTGTTCTTAGCTCTACCGGTTACTTAGGGTTTCAACAGAGCCGAATTTTGATAATGTTTGCAATCTCTTCATGATTACATCCGTTACATGCGAGAAAGATCTTTTATGTTCATTGCTCGTATTCCCGTTGTGGAATGGGTACAGCGGATGAGGATTCTTACTCTTGAAGGATGGATTATCGGACTCTTTGTAATTTTTAACGGGATCTATGTCATTTCATTTCCCCCTACCGGTGACGAACCGCAGGGATATGCGATCGTTGCAATAGGGATTTTTATCATCCTTGCCGCACTGCACCTGGATAAAACCATGGAACAAGATGGGGAAAGTCCCCCGATGCATTAAGGATCATATTCCCTGGGATTAAATACGAAATCTCGTATCCCCTCCAAAACTAAGGGAAAGATCGATATTTTAGTAAATATATACACT
>JBAXDE010000298.1:0-2798 GCA_037141115.1 Methanomicrobiales archaeon
GGATACAAAACAGGTATGATATCCAGATAGTCGGGTGACCGTAATGCAGGAAGAACATCCCATGGGAACCGGAAGGAGGCACCTGGGCGTGGATTTTGGTACAGGCAGTACCATAGTAGCCATACAGGATGAGCAAGGCATAATCAGACTTCATGATTTCCCTGGCTGGACCCGTTCATTTCCCTCAGGAATACCGGAACACCCGGTCCCCCGGGTCCCGTCCCAAATCCTGTACAGCGAGACCGGCACCCGGTTCATTGGGGCAGCAGTACTACCAGAGGGCACGAATCCTGCCGGGACAGTTCGATGGCTACGCCATTACATTCTTGGTAACAGCACCGTGCAGGTACCCGCCGGCAGCGGGAGGATGACCGGGTACAGGAACGCGGGATCCGATTTCCTTACCGCACTGCTTACCCATGCTCCCGGTAACAGCACAGGCACCAGTGAAATAGTGTTCTCCGTCCCGGTTGATGCTCCCCCCCACTATTCCGCGTGGCTCCGTGCCGTGGCCACGGCAGCGGGGTTCAGCGTCCCGTTCGTGATCGATGAGGCCAGTGCCGCGGTTGCGGGATACAACCAGCACCTTTCAGTCGGGTCACTATACCTGCTGACAGATTTCCATGCCGAAGGGTTCGACATTTTTCTCTTCACCCCGGAAGAATACTCCGAAAATGCCGGCGGCATCTTTTCACGGATCCTTGGCAAAGCGCACGAAGATACGGGGGGATCAGTGATCGATGGATGGATAGTACAGGACGTACTGGCCCGGAACCGGCTCGACGAGGCGGGTTCACGGGCAGCCCGGATAATCCCCCTCATCAGACACGAAGCAGGAAGAATTCGGGAAGCATTAGTGCTCAACCAGGAAGCGGTTGTCCATGCCATCGACCCGGTTTCAGGATTTTCAATAACCGAACACGTCAGCAGAGCGGATCTCTGCCGGATTCTGGAGGAACACACATTTTTTTCAACAGTAAACCGGGCGCTCGACCGGGCGCTTTCCGCTGCAGGGATCCGGGGCGAGGGGGAAGAGCGAATCATAGCGGTGCTGATGGTGGGGGAATGCAGTGCCATACCCTGCGTACAGGACGCGATACAACAACGATTTGATGCCAACAGGGTTTTTTGCGATCACCCGACAGATGCGATCGCCCGTGGCGCAGCGTTAACGAATCCGGAGACTATCGAACCCGACCGGATCAGGAACGATTACGCCCTGCGTCACTGGGATCCCGTTGCCCGGGAGTACCGGTACCGGTTTCTCGTCCGGAACGGCGCCCGTTACCCGAGTGCCGGGCAGGTCGCCCGGATTGTCATCAGCGGTGCCTATGATAGCCAGACCCACCTGGGCATCCCGCTCTGCGAGATCCGCACCGCAGGCCACGATCCGCACGGGCACATTGAACTGGTCTCAAACAACCGGGGGGAGATGCAGATTGCCGGGAGTCTTCCCGATGCAATACCAGAAATGCAGCCGGTACTTGTGAATGAACTAGAGCCAACCCTGCTCCATGCATCGCCCCCGGCACAGAAAGGCGAACCGCGCTTTGAACTCACGTTTTTTCTTGACCGGCAGGGATACCTGTGCCTCACCGCACGGGACCTGCTGACCGGCCGGATCGTAAAACGGGATGCACAGGTATTCAGGCTGAACTAAAAGAGGGATGAAAAAATGACAATGCAGGAACTGGAAATTACCATTGACAATGAAGGCAGGGTGCTGGTTCATGTTAGCGGTGCAAAGGGTGAAGAGTGTCTCGCACTGACAAAAGCACTAGAGAATGCAGTAGGCGATGTGCAGGAACGATCCTTCTCTTCGGATTATTATGAGCAGCCGGTCGAGGTCTCCCAGTATCAGAAAACGGGTCTGCAGTAAAAAAACAGTATTTAAAAAATTTTAAAAAATTTGGAATGAGGCTGATTGTCCCGGTCAGACGATCAGCAGAAATTTTGGGTGATGTAAATCTGGTCATCAGATGAGAATGCAACACCAATTCCTTCCAGCTGGTATCGCGGGGTGAGAATATTCTGGCGATGACCGGGGCTGTTCATCCACCCGGTGACGGCCTTATCTGCAATCTCATCCGCCGAACTCCAGTTGTATGAAATAATTATCCCCTCGGCATTGGAATAATACGCGGAATACCGTGTCCCCTGGAAGAGATTTTCCGAGATACCATTAAAAGAACCGCCTTTTACCTCCCGGATACAGGGATAACCCACAGCATCGCCCCGGTCCCTTGCCAAAAGACCGTCAGGATTCATATGCTCGAAGAAGTTCCGGGTCACCATGTCCCAGCTGTGCCCTCGCGCAATATCCGCCAGGAACGGATCATTGGAGAGGGTAGAAAGACCGTTCTGCTGGCGCTGGTTATTGATCAGTTCATGTACACGCCCCTCCAGTGCAGACGGATCGATATAGGGCGCTGACGGGGTGCTACTGGTTAAGGAACTCGAAGGGGGCTGAGGGGGCACCTGCGTTACCGCCAGCGTAATGACCGTGGTTGGTTCAGCAGAGGGAAACGCGAGGAGCATAGTTGTTATGGGTGTAGGGACTGGTGTCTGCGTAGTTGTTGGTACCTGTGTTGCAGGAGCCGTTGTCGAGTAGGTGAGTGTTACGGGAGTTGTTGCAGAAGTAACCGTTTTCGTAGCTAGAGTAGTGACTGCAGTACCTGTCGTGGGGACCGGGTCCATTCCCGTAAGGGGCGTGGCAGACGGGGATTGCGGGAGAGTAAGACGGTCCCCTGCACCGGTTGAAGGGGCCGCCGTTGGGATACCAGTCACTTGCGTAAGGT
>JBAXDE010000299.1:0-2792 GCA_037141115.1 Methanomicrobiales archaeon
TTCACTTTTTCCCGGTTGGCCGTCCAACAATTTGTACGGCTCGTTGGACCGGCTCGGTATACTTCATTGTTCCAAGCACAATGCTTAACCAATGGTACCCATAAACTGTTTACCATGATGAGAATCGGACTGCTCGGCTGTGGCAATATTGGGCATATCATAGCACAGCATGTGGGCAGTTTCGAGATAACGGCCGTTTTCGACCAGGTCCTGGAACGTGCGGAGGAGATCGCAGCCCTTTCTGGTGCCCGGGCATATGAAAATTTTGAGGAGTTTGTTACTTCTGACATAGATATCGTTGTTGAAGCAGCATCGGTAAATGCTGTGAAAATCTATGCAGGCCAAGTCCTCTCCCATAACAAAAATATGGTGATCATGAGTGTAGGTGCACTTGCGAATCTGACATTCCACGATGAGATTCGCAGAATAGCGCTTGAGTCGGGTCAGAAAGTCTACATCCCCAGCGGGGCGATATTCGGGCTCGATAACCTGAAGATTGGCAGAATCTCAAAGTTCAAAAAACTCCTGCTCCGGACAACAAAAAGCCCGAAGTCCCTGGGTATTGCTGCAGATTCCCGCAGGATGATCTTCTCCGGAAAGGCTAATGAATGTATCAAGGCATTTCCGAAAAATGTCAATGTCTCGGTTGCCATGAGCCTTGCAGCCGGACAGGATACGGATGTGGAACTATGGATCGATCCCGCAGTTGACCGGAACGTGCACGAGTTGTTTATTGAAGGGGATTTTGGCGAAACGTATGTCAAAGTCACCAATTTTCCGAGTCCGGACAACCCGGCAACAAGCTACCTCGCGGCCCTTTCTATCCTCTCACTTCTTGAAGATCTCAACAGTCCGATTGTAGTAGGAACATGATTACGGAGTAATGGTGAAGAGATGGTCTTGCTCAATTACCTGCTGCGCTTTATCGATGAAGATGTTCCCAATGGGGATCTAACTTCAGACTCGGTAATTCCTGATATGTGCTGTCGCGCAGAGATCTCTTCAGAACAAGCGGGAATTATTGCAGGACTCCGCGAAGCAGAGATGCTATTTTCTCACTATGGTGTAACCGTTGAGGCGGTCGCTTATGACGGTGAAATGGTAACCTCCGGGGAAAATCTCCTCATCCTCCGGGGGGATGCAAAAAAGATACTGCTGGTTGAACGGACTGCACTCAACATCATCGGAAGGATGAGTGGTATTGCCACCCGGACCCGGGAGATGGTCAATATCGTATCGGCAGTACATGGACACTGCCGTATCGCGGCAACGCGAAAAACCAGTCCCGGGTTCAGGGCGCTTGATAAGAAAGCAGTGCAGATCGGTGGGGGTGATCCCCACCGCGACAACCTGAGTGACGGGATTCTCATCAAAGATAACCATCTGGCACTGGTCTCTGTAAAAAACGCTATCGCTGCAGCAAGGAAAACTACGCTTTACAAAAAGATCGAAGTGGAAGTTGAGACAACGGATGATGCCTTGCTGGCTGCATCGGAAGGTGCCGATATTATCCTGCTCGATAACATGAATCATGAGCAGGTTAAAATCACGCTCGATGCCCTCCGGGACAATGGATTGCGGGATCGTGTCACGATTGAACTGTCCGGAGGAATTGATGGTACCACGATCCACGATTTTGCACTATTGAATATTGATGTCATCAGCATGGGTGCACTCACCCATACGGTCAGGAATTTTTCTGTAAAATTGGAGATTCAACCGGAATAATACCCTGCAATGTCACTTTCGGGTAGGTGCAGAACTCATTTTTTACATTTCAGGGAATTGAGAGAATTTCTGGATTTCAATTTTTTTAAAATTCAATGACATTAAAAAGAAAACCTTAATGATGGGACATCACGTATCGATGGCTAATGAGGTAGGACAATGGGCGAAGCTGGATTGCCAGTTCCCGAAGATGAAGTCCTTAAAGAGGATCCCGTAATTGTCGAAGAACAACGTAAGAAACGGGTAAAGGAATTTATCGACCTGTTACATGATGACAATCTCCATTACCGCTGGAAGGCAGCTGAGGCGCTGGGGGGTGAGGATGACGTTTCGGCGGTTGAACCTCTTCTCAAAGCTCTTAACGATCCCTATGTCGAGGTCCAGTGGCTTGCTGCAAAATCATTGGGTAAAATTGGTGATCTCCGTGCTCTTGCTCCCCTTATTGCGGCACTGAAATCCGAAGATAAATGGCTTCGTCAGGGTGCTGCATGGGGACTTGGCAGACTTCGCGATCCACGGGCCATTGAACCGCTTCTCACACTTCTTGGCGATACAAAAAAAGGCGTCCGGAAAAATACCGCTTGGGCATTGGGAAACATTGGTGATGAACGGGCCATTGAGGGACTTACCGGGTTACTCAATGATTCCGATGAAGATGTACGTGAAGCGGCACAGAAAGCACTGGCAACTATCACCCGAATGAAAAAACGAACCGATTCTTAAGGCCATAGAATATCCGCACCAAGACAAAATGATCTGCACAGGAAAGATATTCACAAAAAAAATGATTGAATCTCAACCCTCTTTACCTCAAGAATACCCGGATGTCGCACGAAAACCTCCCGTTTCAAGTACGTAAAC
The DNA here is from genome assembly GCA_037141115.1 of Methanomicrobiales archaeon. Classification (GTDB taxonomy): domain Archaea; phylum Halobacteriota; class Methanomicrobia; order Methanomicrobiales; family Methanospirillaceae; genus Methanoregula. Next base: position 2,590 of record JBAXDE010000299.1, read on the forward strand.
TCGTAACAAGTCAACGGGATGTCGTATTTGATTCACAACTGCGATTTGTTCCTATTTTATGATGTGAATATCATCGGCGGAATTTACCATGATCTCTTTTTTCCCACGATAGGTCTCGACAATCCCATACACCGAGACATTCGTGCCTTTAACCTAACTTTGCCAGTTTGATCCCAATAGATGCAGAAGGTGCAACCTCTCGC
>JBAXDE010000300.1:0-2787 GCA_037141115.1 Methanomicrobiales archaeon
TCGATTAGAGTCAGGGTTGTCGAATTTACAGTTGAATCTTTACACTACCTTTTTTATTTTTTCGTTATTCATTTTTTACCTGTCCAAATGGGAAAAAAGTTCATGTTTTTGTGTATCACGGTGTCATTTGTTCTCAAACCTTTCAGTCACTGTCATCCATCTCCACCAATAACCCTTATCTCTCACTCTCCCAAAACTTCTACAAGCAAAAACATGCACGAACATACCCCGGTCCCCCCATCAGCCGACCCCGATGACGACGGGTTCGATGAAGACTTCTACTCCCTCTCCTGGTCAGTGGAACCCGGGCCAATCGCAATAAAAAAGACCGACCGCCCTTCCTTCCTGTACCGCGAGACCGTGATTCCGGAAAAAGTCCAGGCCTTCTTCTCAACCGGGGATTTACAACCCGGCACCAAGCGGGGGATCGTCTTCTGGCTTGACGACCAGCCGTTTGAGGCCTTCATTGAACGGACCCATCATGTTCCGCCCCGCACCCGGATGATGTGGAAGCAGGATTTTGCCGAGATTCTCCACACGGCCTGCCCCCGGTGGCTGGAATTTTTTAAGAAGAACCGGGGTGAGTCTGACGATACCCCGTCCCTGTTCTTTACCCGGCGGCACGTACCCCATCACTATGATGTGGCGTTTGAAGGCGCTCTTCTGCCCGGCGCAGCTCCGGTGGAGTTTCATATGCCGCTCAAACCCGGCGACACTATCGACAACGAGACCCTCCGGGCCATCTTCTCGTGCGGCTCTGAGGGAAACATCCGGCGATCGCTCAAGACCAGCAGCCTAGTGCTCGTCTCGGATCACACCCGGTCCCCCTATGAGGACACGTGGGTAAACAACTTCTTTCACTATACCGGCCGGGGTCTGGGGGGCAAGCAGGCGCTCTCCCTTCCGGAGAACAAGGTTCTCGTGGAATCAAAGGACCACGGGATCCATCTCTACCTCTTTGAAGTGTTTGTCGACGGGCACTATGTCTACATGGGAGAAGTTGAACTCTCGGACCGGCCCTTCCTCTCGCGGCAGACCGACAGCGAGAAGAATATCCGGGATGTCTATATCTTCCCGTTAAAACTCGTGGGGCAGAAACGTCCCCCTCTCCACAACCGGGATATAGCGGCGACCAAAGAGGAACTCGCCCGAAGAGATGCACACCGACAAGCCCCGGCAGCACCCGGAGTACTGGTCCCGTACTCCATAAAGGGGCGCAGGGTCCACGAAGCAACCTCCGGAGGACCACGGCAGGAGCCGCTCGTTCCGGCCAGGGCACCACAACAAACCCGGGGTATCTGCCAGCTCTGCAACCAGCCGGCTCCCTTCTCCAATCCGGATGGCGAACCCTATCTTGAGACCCATCACATCCACCGGCTCTCCAAAGGGGGTAAAGACGAGATGGAGAATACCGTCTCCATCTGCCCGAACTGCCACCGGAAGATGCATGTCCTGAATTTACCCGAAGATGTGGCGAGATTGAAGAGTTTGTTTTAGTCCCGGGACTGATACCCGGGACTTTTTCTTTTTCAACCGTTATCCACGCAAGGGAAGGTCAACGCGGGTTGTGGATGAAAACTCCGGTTGAAGTGAAGTAGTTACCAGAATTTTCTCGTTAAAAAAAATTCAGAAAATTCCGGCGCAAAAATAACTTTTAAACATTAGTGATGAGAGAAAATTCAGATTACCGGCCTGGGTACTGTATACGTTTGTAATGACGGGAGGGATAGCCCGTATTGATGGATAACACCGCCCATCCATTCCCTTTCCAAAATGAGTAGGTTTCTCTCGCAAATGAACCGTACTCCCGTGAAAGGGAGACCAAGGTAAATACCCGAAATGCATACAATAAATTCAAGGGAAAAATCCGTGAAAAACATCATTCTCATTGGTATGCCCGGTGCTGGCAAGAGCACATTGGGCGTGTGCCTGGCAAAGACGCGGGGAATGAAATTTATCGATACGGATATCGTGATCCAGGAATCGACCGGACGGCTCTTACAGGATATCATCGATACGGATGGTGTCAGTGCGTTCAAACAGATCGAGGAGGAGACCATCCTCTCCCTTCATTATCGCCATGCGGTTATTGCCACCGGGGGCAGTGTGGTCTTCAGCACAAAGGCAATGGAATACCTGAAATCGGGAGGAGTTGTCATTTACCTGCAGATCCCCTTTGACGAGATGGCCCGGAGACTGGGGAATATCATGTCAAGGGGGATCGTCCTGGTTGCCGGTCAGGATCTGAGGGAGATGTACAACCAGAGAATTCCCCTCTATGAGAAGTACGCCGATATCACTGTTGATTGTTCAGACCTGCCATTTGAGACCTGTGTCGAACACGTGATCTGCCTGCTCTGATTAAAAAAAAAGTACGGGCGGAATAACCGGATCGATTGAAGAATCATACACGGACTTTTTACCGGGAACTTGTGTTCCAACACAGTACCTCTTATACTCCGGGAACATTTTTAATTACACAGTTATAATCAACTGTTCGAGTAATCATTATGTTCGGATCATCAAATAATTTTGGCGGAAACCGCGGTCCTCGCGACATGGGTCCCCGTGAAATGACAAAAGTAGTCTGCTCAGACTGCGGAAAAGAATGCGAAGTACCGTTTAAACCAACCGAGTCAAGACCTGTATACTGCAGAGACTGCCTCCCCAAACACCGGAAGCCCCGCTTCTAAGGTGTTAGCGGCTAATTTTTTCTCTTTTTTTTGAGGTTATTCTGTATCCCCTCCAAAAAATAGGGCAAACCAACCTTTCGGGTTTACTGGCAAA
>JBAXDE010000301.1:0-2776 GCA_037141115.1 Methanomicrobiales archaeon
TGATCGATTAGAGTCAGGGTTGTCGAATTTACAGTTGAATCTTTACACTACCAATGCCCGGTCTGCGGGAGAATGAGAGAAATATGCAATGGTAGTACAGCCGGGCGGCAGGAAAAATTTTCCCTGGCATATGCTTCCCCTGCCGGACCCTACGTATTTCTGTTTTTACTATGTTCTCATTGACCAGCGGCGAGTTGCCTGAACATTATTTCAGGTTCTTTGTTTTCATCACTTCAACCAGGCAGAAAAATGCTGCAGCTTCTACAGGATCTTTGAAGTGAACCAGTTCTGCATCGGTCCGCTTATCCAGGCAATCCGTGAGCGCTTTACCATATTCCTGTTCATAGATCTTCAGCGCCCGGGTGGTCTTCTTCCACCGCAGGATCACTTCATCCAGCTGCATTCGTCGCATATTTCACCGTATCCCCATGGGGGGTGCAGGGGGATGAGGGCATGGTTGGCGGGGTGTGAAAGTGTGAGAGTGGATTATTCCGGGAGAATAAGAGAAGTCCCCCGTGAACTGCCTGAAAAGATCATTCCGGCTCGTCGCGACGGGTTGAAGGTACGGATAAAACGCTGAAAAACATCAAATAGGAGACCTCCCGCTACCTGGCCAGTGACAAAAAAACGGTGTATCAGCAGGGTCTCGCAGGATACAGGCCAAACTCCAACGATACGGAAATTCCGCACTGCGGGATACATAAGCGTGGGAGTACTTGACCAATAATGAGAAGATCATTCGGAGAGTGAGGGCAAAACCCATCACGAAAGGAGAACGTAAAGAGCCGGAAGAAGGAATTATTCACGGCCTTTATCGGCCGAAGGAAATCAGGATTGCTTTATATATCCTCAAGAGTATCGTAGAACCAATGAACGTAAAGAGTTGCCTTTTATTGTGCACAATGCTGGTGACGGCCATGGTATTTTGTGCAGGGTGTGTTGCCACCAAATCCCCGGGCGATACGAGCCCACACTGCCAATAACCCCAGCCATAACACCGTTTGCCATCGTTCCCACTCCATCTACTCTGGCCACACCGATACCGACTACTGAGAGGATTAAAAAGGAGACCCGTAACCTGCCCGGTTTTTCAGACACCCTTGGAAATGTAAAACGGTATGCCGAAATCGTATCCCCCCTTTCGCAGTTCCAGACCCGAAACCGGAGGAATCACTGAGATCTCTTTTGACCAAAAGTGTCCCAATCGTCACCTTTATAGGATCTCTGGATACACAGGGGGGTATGGCACTCAAAGCACAGATAATGGAAGTGATCGGCGGGCCACACCCGACCGCTGTCGCTACCCTGAACGGAAAGATGCCGGCGGTCCGGTTCATGGTTCTTGCCGGCTTTCCCGACATGACCCTTGTCGGCGCGACCATGAAGGCATCACATAAGGTTGAGCAGCTCAGGAGAAATCCTGATACGGCTCTCTCTACCTGGTCAGGAAAGGAGTTCTCCGACCCGTATGTCGAGATCCTGGCTAAGGGTTCGATCCATGAGGATGTTGCAACAAAGAAGAAGTACTGGAACCCCATGTTTGAACAGTACTTCAAAACGCCGGAGAATCCTGATTTCGTCGTGCTCGTCTTTACGGCAACCGAGATCACGTATCACGGGAAGAATATGTCCAGCATGGAAGTCTGGAAACGCTGAACCCCTTTTTCTTTTCTCATCCCATGCAGCCCGGGGGAATGGTCCCACCGGGATACCATCACGTACAGGGATCGGATGATCAGAACAATCATGTCGGGAATCAACCATGAACAGACGATTGTTCCGCCACTCACATTTGTTGTGGCAGGCAACTCCCTTAGTAGAAAGGGGGACATTCTGAAATGAGATTGTGCGAAACTTTTTATTAGATTTTTGACCAGTCTATTCCTGTATGCAGGAAAAAGGCTGCTATGAAAATTATCCTGCCCTGATTGTTATCGGATCAACACTTTTATCTCTCCTGATCTACGTTTTTGGCGCAATTATCCTGTACAGGTTCGGCCTGAACTGGGTCATCTGTTATGTACTTTTAATTCTGATCCTTGAAGTCCGGTTGCTGGGCGGACATTGCGTGGATTGTTATTATTACGGCAAGACCTGTGCTTTTGGTAAAGGCCGTATGAGTTCCCTTTATTTTCAAAAGGGCAACCCAAACAGATTCAGTGAAATGAAGATCGCGTGGAAAGATATTGCACCTGATTTTCTGGTGATCGCGATCCCCGTCCTCGCAGGAATACTCGCCCTTATGCAGGAATTTTCCTGGACGGTCCTGATTCTGATCATAGCCCTCCTGCTCCTTGGTTTTCCGGGTAACGCGTATGTGAGAGGACACCGGGCTTGCAGGTATTGTAAGCAGAGGGAGAGCGGTTGTCCGGCTGAGCAATTGTTCAATAAAACAAAAAATGCGTAACCATTCACAAGAACATCTCACTTGGACCCGGGCCAGAAACACGGTGATTCACAAAGTCGCGATGAACTCATAAAAAAATTTGATCTCGTCACACTCTCCGGAAGGTGCGGGAGAATCGGTAAGCAGAGCGATCGGGTATTGGAAAAAAACAGAGGGTGAGCTGATGAGAAGTGAATAACCGAATGGGATACGCAAATCCGGGCCCATTTTAACCCCCGTTTGCCCTCTTTTTCTGGCATGACAGCACTATTTCGCAAAAAATCGATACCATTTTTTAATATTCGTTCAAAACAGCCCCTTATTGTCGTAAAATCGTATCTCCTCCAAAACTAAGGGAAAGATCGATATTTTAGTAAATATATACACTTA
>JBAXDE010000302.1:0-2775 GCA_037141115.1 Methanomicrobiales archaeon
GGTGTGGGTCTCTTTATTATTGCCGGTATATCGCAGGCAATTGTCAACGGGTTCATCAACTGGGTGCCGGTTGCTGACCAGTATCCAGTCGGGTTCTTCCCCCGTCTTGTTGCTATTGGTATCAATGGCGGAAACTATCTCACCTTCTTTGGGACGGAGCTTCTCGCATTTGTTACTACCATCACGATCTTCCTCATCATTGTCTATGTTGAATCTACGCGTATCGAGATTCCACTCGCTCATTCTCAGGTTCGCGGAGCACGCGCACGTTTCCCGGTGAAACTCATTTACGCCAGCGTTCTCCCCATGATCCTCGTGATGGTGCTTCTGGCAAATATTCAGATGGTCGGGATGTTCCTTTCCAATGTCGGGATCACTATATTTGGGAAATTTGATGGTTCAACTCCTCTGAACGGTATCATGTACTTCCTTGCACCGATCAATGGTCCATCCACATGGATGTGGTGGATTCATGATCTCGGTCATCCCGCATGGGAGGTGCTTTTACGTCTTTGCATCAATACAATTGTCATGGTGGTCGGTGGTGCGATCTTCGCACTGTTCTGGATCAAAACCGCCGGGCTTGATTCAAAGGATGTCGCTCGTCAGATTCAGTTATCAGGCATGTCCATTCCTGGCTACCGCAGAAATCCGCAAGTACTGGAAAAGTACCTTGATCGGTATATCCCCCGTGTAACAGTGATTGGTGGCGTCTTTATCGGTTTGCTCAGTGTTGTCGCAAATCTCTTTGGTGTCATCGGTGCTGTGAGCGGAACGGGTCTGCTCTTGACGGTCAGTATCACTTACCGGCTCTACGAAGAGATTGCAAGTCAGCAGATTATGGAGATGTACCCGTTCATGCGGACATTCTTTGGCAAAGAGTAAGTCAGGAAGGAACACGCATGCAGGGAAGAAAGGTCATCATTACCGGTGTACCGGGCGTCGGAAAGACGACGGTAGTCAACGAGGCATTAAAGAAACTCCAGAGTGAGGGGGTCGAATACCAATCCATCAATTTCGGCTCTTTCATGTTTGAAGTGGCAAAGAACGATAATGTGGTTCAGGATCGGGACCAGATGCGTTCGCTCGATCGTACAGTCCAGAAACAATTGCAGCAGCGTGCCGCGCAGGCGATTGCAAAGGTTCCGGGCAATGTACTGATTGATACGCATGCTTCGGTCAAGACGCCAAAAGGTTATCTTGCGGGGCTTCCCGAATGGGTGCTCCGTGAGATTATGCCTGACATTATTGTCCTTGTTGAAACGGATGATGACCAGATTCTCATGCGGCGGTTGACAGATGAGACCCGTTCACGGGATAAAGAAGGGTCCCGGTCCATTGCAGAACACCAGCAGTTCAATCGTTCAATCGCTGCTGCCTATGCAATGATGACCGGTTGTACCATAAAAATCGTCATAAACGCAGACTTTTTACTCGACAGGTCCTCATCGGAACTGGCCGACGTTCTCAGGTGAACAATGGATTTTTCAAAAATCTGGGATAAATACGGTATCTACATAGCGCTGGCATTCATGATGCTGATGATGTTCTCGTACAGTGTCGAGTGGTTACGGGTGGGTGTCGGAAAGGGTATCGATGGTGCATTCTCACCGGTAGTTGACGGATTCGGGATTCCGTTCTATATCCTCATCGTTATACTTTCTGCATTTACCGGGCTGTATTCTTCGATCATCCAGAAGTATACAATCGATTATGACAAGATGACCGAGTCCCAGGAGCGGATGAAAGAGTTCCAGACGGAGTATCGCGAAGCGCAGCTCTCACAGGATGAGAAGAAGATCAAGAAGATGGATGCGAAAAAAGACCGGGTTATGCGTGAGCAGCTTGAGATGTCCCAGCAGCAGTTCAAGCCGATGGCTTACATTCTCGTCATTACCGTACCGATCTTCTTCTGGCTTCTTTTCAGGTTGGAACAGGTAAAAAGTACCATCACGATGCCCTATGTCGGAACTGTCGGATTGCATGAATCAGCAGTCTGGATCATCCCCGCCTGGATTCTCTGGTATATGATCTGTTCTATTACACTCAGCCAGGTTATCCGTAAATCCTTAAATATCGGGGGCGTCTGATGCGGATCACCGTGAGCGGGTTGCCCGGCAGCGGGACAACCTCCCTCTCACGGTACCTGTCAGAACGTCACGGTTTTTCTTTAATATCAGCAGGAGAAGTCTTCCGCCAGCTTGCCAAAGAACACCATATGGATCTTGCCGAGTTCGGGCGTCTTGCAGAGGAGGATTCTTCCTTTGATAAGATGATTGATGCCCGGCAGAAAGAGTTGGCAGAAAAGCAGGACAATATTATTGTTGAAGGCAGGCTCTCCGGTTGGATGGTAGAAAATGCGGATCTCAAGATATGGGTGCATGCACCTATCGGTTGCCGGGTGAAGCGGATCGTCTTCCGTGATCATGTTGCTGATGAGAAAACCGCTGGAGATCTCACGCTTGAGCGCGAACAGTGTGAAGCGTTACGTTACCATTCATACTATTCCATTGACATCAACGATCACTCGATTTATCACCTGAGTCTCAACTCCCAGCACTGGGGTGTTGAAGCGCTCGGAGCGATTGTTGATACTGCTATCGCCCAGATAAAACGCGAAGTATCAGAATAGTTTTTTTATGCGTTCCTTAAACGGAACTTTTATTCCCTTATCCCGTTCCTGATAAAATGTGGCGAAATCCGGGGAAATCTTTTACGTCTTGTAACCTAACTTTGCCAGTTTGATCCCAATAGATGCAGAAGGTGCAACCTCTC
>JBAXDE010000303.1:0-2772 GCA_037141115.1 Methanomicrobiales archaeon
GATCGATTAGAGTCAGGGTTGTCGAATTTACAGTTGAATCTTTACACTACCGTGATTCTCGGAAAAACTCCCAAAAAAAGGGAAATTTTTTATTAAATATTACCAGAAAAATTTATGTGCTTGATCTTCATTAAGTAAATTATACGCGGGTGATTTGTCATGGTACTCAATGGAATCTGGCAGGTATTTCTGGTCGGTTGCTTCGGAGGTATTATTTTAGAAGCAGTAAAGTGGTATGGCTTACGGGAATCGGCAAACATGCCGGTTTACATTAAAAGCGCCCCCTACTGGGCGATAACCATTATCATGGTCCTTATTGGAGGCGGACTTGCAATATTTTATGGAACTGTGAATGTCGATCCATTGCTGGTAGTGAATATCGGGGCATCGGCACCCGTGATCATATCAGCACTGGGAAAAGGACTCACATCCAAACCGGTGCCACCGGCAGGAACCCCGGTAAATGAATCGTTTGCACCACCTCATAAGGTAAATGCATCCATGCTCAATTTTATCAGTGGAAGGTAAAACCCCTTTTTTTCTCATAATTTCCGCAGGAATTTATTGCAAGGAAGAAATTCAGCGGTACGATCTTCGGGGATCCGGCAGTCCGGCTGAGAATCCCCGCCTCCTGATCTTCCTTGACGGGCCATTCAGGGGAAAGCAACGAGCGGGCGAAAAAATTTTCTTTTTTAGTATCCGGTTTTTCATCCGATGAGACTATTCATCCGTTCCCAAATCTTCCTTTCCCCTTAATCATCGCGCTCAAATACCATAATCTCTCAATGTACATCAACCGGAATTCCCCGTCACGAAATTCCCCAAAAAAACTATGAGATCCTCTGCCATCCACACCAGCACCTTCTACCTTGGCGACTGCATCAGCGGGGCGGCAGAACATATTCCCGATAATTCCGTAGATCTCATCATCACGGATCCCCCCTACGGGATCCATGGCGACAAACTCCACCTGCACTACAACCGGGACGAATCGTTCGTTGTCGAGGGCTATGTAGAAGTTCCGCAGGAAGAGTATGCGGCATTTAGCGTGAACTGGATCAAAGAGGCCGAGCGGGTGCTGCGCCCGGGGGGTTCGATGTACATCATATCGGGCTACACGAACCTGGCAGATATCCTCAATGCCCTCAGGCAGACGCAGCTCAAAGAGATCAACCATATCATCTGGAAGTACAGTTTCGGTGTCTTCACGCGCCGGAAATACGTCTCGTCCCACTACCATATCCTCTTCTATGAAAAACCGGGTGGCAGGAGAACCTTCAATCTCGAATCCCGGTATGGGCTCAACGAGAAGAGCGGGGATAACAAGTCCTGCAATAATACCGACCGGGAGGATCTCTGGATCATCAACCGGGAGAACAAGCCCGGCCGGATCAAGAACAAGAACGAACTGCCCTGCGCCCTGCTCACGAAGATGATCCAGTACAGCAGCAATGAAGGTGACCTGGTGGCAGACTTCTTCCTTGGGGGTTTCTCCACGGCCAAAGTCGCAATCGGCCTGAACCGCCGGGCCATTGGTTTTGAGATCTCTGAACGGATGTATGCAACCAAGATCAAGGAGATGGAGAGCATCACCCCCGGCTATCTCTTCCCCACCCTTCGCACCCCCGCCATCAAAGCGACAAAAAATCGCGGCAAGCCATGGACCGGGGAAGATTGCACCCGGCTCATGCGGCGCTACGCGGCCCTCCGGGCAAAAGGCCGGAACAAAAAAGAGACCATCGCGGCGCTCGGTGAAGAGTTCGGGCGCGGGCGCTGGGCAATTGAGAAAGCATTGAAGAAACTGCTGCCATAAACAGTCCCCGAAAATATCCCGCTCATAAAAGATCTGCCGGAGTATCGGAATTCCGGATCACAAAGGGTGTGCCGTGAAAATCGGGACCGACTTTTTTTTCACCGGGGTTCAGATTCGATACAGGCTGTTCAAAAAAATGGGTTGTGGAGCGAACTACCCGGGCCCTATGCCCGCTTAAACGAGTTCACCGCAATGCTGTAAGGCGAGACTTCGTCAACGTACGTCATCTCTATCTCATTTGGAGAAAGGATCGTGCCGAAACTGTACCCGGCGTCCTTCTCAACGAAGGTCACGGTCCGGCCGTCACGACCGATCGCTCCGGCAATACTCAGGGTAGATTCCTCACTGCCGTTATATTTGAAGACCAGATTCCCGGAGAACAGGCGGTCACGCTGCTCAGTAACCCGCAGACTCATAGACATATTGGAATAATCGGTAAATCCTGTGCCTTCATCGTAACCGCTACTGGTGCTGGTCCAATTGCCGGTGAGGTCGGGAATGGCCTGAGCGGTCTTTGTATCGGAACTGACCGTCGTGGCGGGGACTGCCGGGGCGGTTGCTGTGCACCCGCAGGAAAGTACGGCAAGGATGACCAAAAGGACAGTAAACGCAGTCTTCATACCGGAAATATTCAGCGGAAGATCTGATAAACCATATCAGTTGTTTTGCAAAAGACCCGGGTATGAGCCCGTCATTAAGAGGGAAAATGCACCTTTGCTCCAGGGAGGAGCCGGATCCTGACCGTGCCGGGCCGGCTCAATCTATGAGCATGGAGCGGCTGGAAAACCTGTGCATGGCATTGCCCGGGAATGCCTCTTTAACGACGGTATCTCCAGTGGAAACTAAGGGGTATAAGAATATTGTGAAATTGCCGGATTGGCTTGCTGTGCATAATATCCGGGTAAAATCGTATCCCCTCCAAAACTAAGGGAAAGATCGATATTTTAGTAAATATATAC
>JBAXDE010000304.1:0-2771 GCA_037141115.1 Methanomicrobiales archaeon
CATAAATCAATTAGACCAAGAACACTTTTATCCGTTTAGTGGCAAACTTGGGCTGCAAGTATTGCATGGAATCTTTTCAAAGCTACGAGTGAAAAAATGTTACATCTTATTTGCTGTGGGAACCAAGCAGATAACTGGTTCGGGATTGGAACCGAGAACTGGTTTCATCAAAAATAAAAGAGTGGTTTAATGAATAATAGTTCTCTCCGTATTCTTCAGGTAAGTACATCAGATAAAGGCGGTGGCGCCGAAAAAATTGTATGGGATCTCTTTACCTCATACCGCAGAAATAATCAGCAATCATGGCTTGTCGTAGGAACAAAAAGATCAGAGGATCCGGATATATTCCCGACACCCTGTCAATGCCTACAAAATAATCAGAGCATTCCCCATTCTCTTAAAAAAATCCATGGCGTTATTTACATACTCAATAAAATCGATACTCTGACTAGCCCCCCCCGGTTCCATGCTTTTTTAAATAGTTTTAAGGGATATGAAGATTTTAATTATCCTGGTACCTGGAAAATTCTGGACTTACTTCCTGAACACCCGGATATCCTGCACGCACATAATCTTCATGGAGGCTATTTCGATCTGCGCGCCCTCCCGTGGCTCACCCACCAGATCCCTACTGTCCTTACACTTCATGATGCCTGGCTTCTCAGTGGTCACTGTGCCCACTCATTTACCTGCGAGCGTTGGAAAACCGGGTGCGGCAATTGCCCGGATCTTTCCATCTACCCGGCAATACGACGTGATGCGACATCTCACAACTGGCAACAGAAAGATGAGATCTATAAAAACAGCCGCTTGTGTGTTGTCACACCCTGTCAGTGGCTCATGGATAAGGTTAACGAGTCGATACTGAAACCGGGAATTGTTGCATCAAAGGTCATCCCAAATGGAGTAGATCTGAACATTTATCATCCTGCGAATCAGAGAGATGCCCGGCTAGAACTTGGGCTGCCGATTGATGCAAAGATCCTTATTTTTGTAGCAAATGGCATAAGGAAGAATATCTGGAAAGACTATAGAACCTTGCAGTCCACTCTTGCAGAAATCGTCACCTCTGGAATGAACGTGCTCTGCCTTGCTCTCGGAGAAAGAGCACCACCTGCACACTTTGGGGAGGTTGAGATCAGGTTTGTTACCCAGATTAGAGACCCGGAGAAAGTTGCCCGGTATTACCAGGCGGCTGACCTATACATTCACCCAGCCCGTGCCGAAACCTTCCCCACAACAATTCTTGAAGCGCTAGCCTGTGGTATACCCGTTGTTGCGAGCGCTGTAGGAGGAATCCCGGAACAGATCGTGGAGGGAAAAACCGGATTCCTCGTTCCAGTCGGTGACGCACAATTAATGGCGAAGCGGATCATGCAACTGCTGGCAGATGATGCGTATCGGCAGCAGATGGGACGACAAGCAGCGGATGATGCGGCGCGGAGATTTGGGTTGGAGAGGATGGTAGACGAGTATCTGCACGTGTATTGGGAAATGTTACTTCTTAGTCCGGATCACAAAATGGGATAGTCTCCTTGTTTTGGATTCTGATCCCCAAATATCCAAATGAAAAGGGACACCATATGCTGAACCTTTCCAACTAATTATTGATTTTTGTACCATGCAATCGTCTCCTCAAGACCCGTTGTGACCGTATAGTCCGGGGCATACCCGAAAGCATTCTGTGCTGCAGAAATATCTGCGAGAGAGTCATGGATATCTCCCGATCGCCCGGCTTCATATTTGAGAGGCAGTGCCTCACCAAGTGCATCCATTATCGTTCGTGCGAGATTGATTAACGAAATGCGGTTTCCGTATGCAACATTGAAAACACCCTGCGCATTACACTCCATTGCCCGAATATTTGCCTGCACAACATCTTTCACATACACAAAGTCCCGGGTCTGTGATCCGTCCCCATAGATTACCGGTGATTCGTGGTGCAGAATTTTTGTAATAAATTTCGGGATCACTGCGGAATATTCAGAATTTGGATCCTGCCGTGGTCCAAAGACATTGAAATACCGCAACGATACGGTGTCCATCCCATAGAGATCATGAAAGACATTCAGGTAATATTCGCCGGTCATTTTTGTTATTGCATACGGGGACTTTGGATTTGGCACCATATCCTCCCTTTTGGGGAGTGTGGGTGTATCGCCATAGACTGATGAGGAGGATGCGTAGACGATCTTTTTTATTCCGCATTTTTGAGCGGCAACCAAAACATTCAGGGTTCCCCCCACATTTGCTTCATTTGAGGCAAGAGGATCTTTTACGGAACGCGGAACTGAAGTAATTGCAGCTTCATGAAATATGCCATCAGCATCTTTGCAGGCTTTTTGAAGAAGTGCCTGATCGGTCACACTCCCGTTCACAAAAATTACCGTTGACGAATCCACAAGATGTCGGATATTTTCCATTTTGCCGGAAAGAAGGTTATCAAGAATAATGACCTCATCTCCACGACTGACAAGTGCTTCGGTAATATGGGAGCCAATAAATCCTGCTCCTCCTGTCACAACAAATCGCATTCTGTCATATCCTCATACGAACGTGATGGATAGATTTTCGTTCCATCTGTATGCAAATCCATAATTTATTGAGTTTCGAAACATTAAAACCTCGGTTTATCCAATTCGGGATTTGTTCGGATTATGATTAAAGGACATTACTCAACTATACCAATTTAAAATAGAATAATTCCCTGATACCACACCACTCATGTCAGGTTAAGACCGGACTACTATCCGTTCAACCTTTTTAATAAC
>JBAXDE010000305.1:0-2748 GCA_037141115.1 Methanomicrobiales archaeon
AAATCAATTAGACCAAGAACACTTTTATCCGTTTAGTGGCAAACTTGGGATTTAATGGAGAACCGTTCGTCCCAGCAGCAGCTCTGGTGTCACTGTAAACAGTAACAAAAATAAAAACAATTCAAAAATAATGAACAAAAAATAAGAAAAATCGTAGCAACGCCCAGGTCGGAATTCGAATCCGAGTCGATTGCGTGACAGGCAATCATGATAGGCCACTACACTACCTGGGCTCATTCTTACTTACAGTTTAGTCCCGCCTCCCAGATTCGAACCGGGGACATCGCGGTAGCCGCACAGTTACCTCATACGGTAAACCAATCTACAGCCGCGCACTCTACCGAGCTGAGTTAAGGCGGGGCACTGCGCTACTAATGTTGGGAGAGACTAGTATTAAACATATCGCAAGCAACCCCGGATTTACGGCGAAATTGCCAGAAAAAGTCCACACATTGAGGTTTTCTTTAAATAATTCGCGCCCCAATAAAAAATTATGACTGCTCGCAAGGATTTTGCGGGGGATCGTCATCTTCTCCGCTAGCTCGGCGAAGAAAGACGTGACCATATTCGACACTACGCTCCGGGATGGAGAACAGACCCCCGGTATTGCGTTCACTTTTGAACAAAAACTCCAGATCGCACGTCAGCTCTCTGACATCGGTGTTCACGCGATAGAGGCAGGATTCCCTGCATCGTCAAAGGCCGAGAAAGAGACGGTGGCCGCAATAAAAAAACTGGATCTTGAATCCGTCATCTGCGGACTCGCACGATCGGTCAAAGCAGACGTTGATGCATGTCTCGACTGCGATGTCGATATGGTGCATGTTTTCATCCCTACATCGGATATCCAGCGGGAGAACACGATCAACAAGAGCCGGGAAGAAGTGCTCACCATAACGGCTGATATCATTGGCTATATCCGTGAGCATTCAGACAAGTGCATGTTCTCGGCCATGGATGCGACACGGACGGACTGGGATTACTTGATCGAAGTCTTCCGGACGGCTGCCGATGCGGGTGCAACTATCATCAATGTCCCGGACACGGTAGGGGTCATCTCGCCATCCGGAATGAAGACGCTGATTAGCCGGATACACCAGGATGTGGATTGTCCGATCGATGTGCATTGCCACAACGATTTCGGCCTTGCCGTGGCAAATACCATTGCCGCAGTGGAATCTGGTGCTTCACAGGTCCAGGTCACTATAAACGGGCTTGGCGAGCGTGCAGGAAATGCTGACCTTGCCCAGACCACCATGATCATGGAAGCGATCTACCGGATCAATACCGGCATCAAAATGGAGCGACTCGTTGAGACCTCGCGCCTTGTATCGCGGTTCAGTGGTATAGCCATACCTCCGACCCAGCCGGTGGTTGGCGAGAATGTCTTCTCACACGAGAGCGGCATACACTCACACGGGGTCATGAAAAACGCTGCCACCTTCGAACCCGGCATTATGACACCCGAGATGGTAGGGCACCGGCGTAGGCTGACACTCGGGAAACATGTTGGAAGGCACGCGGTGCACCAGATGCTCTCCGAAGTTCACCTCAGCCCCAACGACACTCAGCTCGACATCATTGTTGAGAAAGTCAAGGCAATCGCTAACAAAGGCAAGCGGGTGACCGATGCAGACCCCTACGAGATCGCCCAGACGGTCATGGAGATCGAACTGAGCCACAAGATGCTTAACCTCCTGGACATCGCGATCATGACCGGCAACCACATGATCCCCACCGCCAGCGTAAAGGCGATGGTAAACGGCAAAGAGCATATCTTTTCGGCCGTGGGCAATGGCCCGGTGGATGCAGCCTTGAAGGCGATCTTCGGAATCGTGCCGGCCCGGGTCAAGTTAAAGGAGTTCAACATCGAAGCGATTGCCGGAGGATCAGATGCGATGTGCCACGTCACCATTGCCGTTGAAGATGAACATGGCAGAATCTACGATGCAAGCGGGAGCGGGGATGATATCGTGCTCTCATCAGTTGAAGCGCTGGTCAATGCGATCAACCTGACCAGCCGGAACTAATCCATCACTCATTTTTCGGGGACGTATTCCGGATCTCTTTAAGCGTGTTCATAGCTTTCTCGTACCCGTAAAAGTCGGCACGCACCGAGAGCCGGTCGATGATCTCGTCGGTTGATACAAGATAGCGTTTCCTTACCTGCCCATCACGGCAGGCCGTATCCAGGAAATTATCGATCCGGTCACATATCTT
The DNA here is from genome assembly GCA_037141115.1 of Methanomicrobiales archaeon. Taxonomy (GTDB): domain Archaea; phylum Halobacteriota; class Methanomicrobia; order Methanomicrobiales; family Methanospirillaceae; genus Methanoregula. Next base: position 2,221 of record JBAXDE010000305.1, read on the forward strand.
GACCAGCGTAGCTTCCGGGGGGGCATCAAGAATCCGGCTGATACTATCGGAAAGCCGGGCTGATTTTGTGGGGAAGGTATTCTTTTTGGTCAGAGCATCAACAATATCTGCAATTTCCTGCCGTTCGTCCTCCGACAGGGGCAATGCCAGAATAAACGAATCGGTCAGCGAGATCCATTCGGGAGTGCAGTCCTCATAGACATCGTGAAGCCAGGCAGAGATGATCGCCACATGCGAACCGCCAAACATACTCACGTATCCCGCTACCCGGGCCGGGTGGATAATATACGGCGTTCTGCGGTCTTTCCGGAACTGCCCCTTATGGGCGTGGGACGCATGATCCGCCGCAGATTTGATTGAAAAAAAATGCCGGGCTGCAGGAGCCTTATACATACATGCAGTAGGTTCCCCAATACAAAAAACCTGCCGGACCTAACAGGATTAAAAGAAAATTAAAAAATAGGAAAATTATGCGTATCCCCGTATCCCCTCCAAAAAATAGGGCAAACCAACCTTTCGGGTTTACTG
>JBAXDE010000306.1:0-2715 GCA_037141115.1 Methanomicrobiales archaeon
TCGATTAGAGTCAGGGTTGTCGAATTTACAGTTGAATCTTTACACTACCATCCCGTCATTTATCGTGTCAAAGATACCCCGGAATTTCGCTTCACTCTCCCGCAGTGCATCTTCCGCCCATCGGACCTCTGTCACAAGATGCTGCTGGTCAAGGGCAGTTTTTATCCTGGCGAGCATGCCATTCAGATCAATGGGTTTTGTGATATAGCCGGATGCACCAGCGGTAAGGGACTGAACAGCATTTTCCACTGATGCAAAGCCAGTGATCATGATGATTGACATGTCCGGGTTTGTTTGTTTGAGCGGTGCAAGCAACCGGGTACCTCTGATATCAGGCAATATGATGTCAAGCAGGGTCAGACTGATTAACCTGCCCTGTGCTATCGCGAGCGCTTCTTTGCCGGTCGCCGCAGATTCCACGAGATAACCTTTCTTTCTGAGGGTGAGGGTCAGGCTTTTGCGTCCCTCTGTATCATCGTCTACGACAAGGATACAGTTTTTTTCGTTCATGGCGCACCCGGTTCGGCTGGGATAGTGCATTTCTTCTTTCTGATCTCATCAACAATTTTTAAGAGAGACTCCATATCGAGCGGTTTATAGAGCACTGCATACCCCGGCTTGGCCCGGCTTGGCCCGGCTTGGCCCGGCTTGGCCCGGCTTGGCCCGGCTTGTTCTGGGAGATGGGTCGTCTTTATTTTTTTCATCGTCTCTCACCTTATGGACACGTTATTTTTTTGTGCGCTCGTTATCGCAGGTGTAAACACCAGATGAAATGTTACGCTGCATCGCAGAATTTTTTTAAGGATCCCGTTTTATTTCATCGTGGGGTCTGTATACGATGAATAGGGTTTTTCTGTCTTAATAGTTATGGTGGGAGAGTGATTCCCGGGTTTTCCCGGTAGGTTAGATCCTTTTGTATCAGGAGGTATTGGACTTGAAGGGAAAACAAGCCCAAATCGGGCTCCGATTGACGGGTTCCGGTCCGGAAAACCCCGTAAAACCATCCGTTTCGGTGCGTGCAGGAAATACGCTTGATTCTCGCTCTGTTTACAAAAATACGGCAGGAAAGCACCTCTCCCAAAGCCCGCCAAGGGCCTTGAAATCGAGGTGAATTTTGCCACTTAGTTTACCCCATCCGGACCTTAGAAAGACTGCCGGAATGCGAATGTGAAGGTCGTTTTTTTCCGGGGTGTCTGAAAAACAGGATTTTAGCCGGGAATACGGGGAGCCGGTCGCAGATCGGGGGTGAGCACGGCAAAGCGGCGCGACGCGGGCGGCGATCTACTGCAGCACCTACCCAGCGAAAGGTGCAGACACTCGGTCATGTTCACTCGTCCTCGCTCCGTTCGCTTATCGCTCACTGCACTCGGCTCGTTTTGCCTCTCCCCTCCCCCATAGGCAATGAATAGATGAACGATACTCCATGCCCGCTACCCGTAAATCTCTCCCCGTGTTACCCATCATCCCGACCGCTAAAGCCCCATGAAATAGCCTTGCAATTCCCGGCAGCCAGATATGCCCGGGCCACGCAACCATAGTTACAATATTCCCTCCCATCAAATTATTCACACGATTAGGATAGGATAATGAAACAACCTGACCTCACAAATGAGATCGACATGTTCGGACGGATGACGATTGGTCTGGAGGAGATTGAGGCATGTCGGGAATTTGTCTCTCTCATACCGGAAGTCCGGACGAACCTGGTATTTGCACAACCGCATGCGAAAACTCCCGACGAAGTTATGGCCGTTGACGGCCGGATCACCATCATCAACGGTTTGCCACGGGCTGCCGGGAGAGTCCGGTTCGGGGAATCGGGCCATATGGCACGGCTCATCATCGAACTCATGAAGACCGATCCATCTGTCCGGGCCGGGATCGATTTTGCAAATCCCCCGGGGTTTTCAGACTGGCTGGCAGACTATTGTACAAAACATGGTTGGGTGTCTGTCATGATTGACCGGAAGATCGAGCCTGTTGAAATCAGGATTATAGAGGGATCATCGATGCAATGGAAGGCGGCAGAAGTGATCCGGGCTGCCGGTGGGAGTGTACCGAAAATTATCTGCGATGCCGGAGGAATGGGAAAGGAGCCGGTCTGTATTATAGTGGGGAAGGAACCCATCGGTGTTGCGCGGGATATGTGCGGAATTGCCCGGGCTTATGTGCAATCGCTGAAATAACTCGTTTTATCATCCTCGTATCATAATAGTGTTAATAGTAATTTGAAGAATAATTTGGAGGCAAATACCATGGAACTCGATGAAATTATTATCAGCAGGGCAATTCTGTCAGCCCAGATGAATACCCTGATTGATTATATGGAACTGGACGTGGCTGTGGTGGGAGCCGGACCTGCCGGACTTACCTGTGCAGCACTGATCGCTGAAAAAGGCATCAAGGTTGGCATCATTGAGAAGAAGCTCTCTGTCGGTGGCGGGATGTGGGGTGGCGGGATGATGTTCCCAAGAATTGTCGTGCAGGAAGAGGCACGCCGCCTGCTTGACCGGTTTCACATCCACTCCACTGCCTATAAAGAGGGATATTATGTTGCAAAGTCAGTCGAAGCAGTCTCCAAACTTACCGTTGCCGCATGTGATGCCGGAGCCGAATTCTTCAATCTCACATCCGTAGAGGATGTCATGATCAAGGCCGACGGGCGGATCAGCGGGCTCGTGATCAACTGGACTGCTGTTGAAATGGGGAAACTCC
>JBAXDE010000307.1:0-2713 GCA_037141115.1 Methanomicrobiales archaeon
AGAACCGTTCGTCCCAGCAGCAGCTCTGGTGTCACTGTAAACAGTAACAATTTTTATAACCTTTTTTCAGGAGATTGCTTGCCAACAAATTGTTAAGAAAAATTCCCGGGCCATCACCCGTACCTGCCCGGCCCCGGATACGGACCGCACAATCCCCCTACCCCCAGTTATTCACCATTTATCTCTGCACAAAATGCCCCAATCTCTAAAATGGGGCAAAATTGAGGCGCATATAATGCCCTCCGGAGCCCCGCATTGCACTTTGGCGGCACTTTATTGCTGACCCGCTGCGTTTCATCCTTCTTTCTTTTTGCAGGGAAAATTCACCCAGATCTTAAAAACGCCAGAATGGGCGCCTTTAATAGTTTCCGCGACTAATTATGCCCGGATTGAATCCGGGCGTTTTACGGGGTTTTTCAGAAATGGCCCGTTTGGCAAACCGAGCGTTTTACGGGGTTTTCAGGGTTTCAGGGCCCCTCTTTTCTAGCCCTCCCAAAAGCCCCCGGCGGAGAGGGGTTTGGTGATTATATGAGGGTGGATGGTCAAATACTGGTACGATACACAGAGCCTTTCCTCATGGACCGCTGACCTGCCGGGAAATCGTCATTTTTTTATCTGTCGCGTGCCAGGAATTTCAACCAAAATCCCGAACATTTTTTTGCAAAAAAAATATTTTCCACAAAAAAAATTTCTTAAAAAAAATGAGATTCGTGCAGGGAACTCTCCCATTCCGGTACATTGGATATTGGGGAAAAATGTACCCGCCCTACTCTTCATCCTCAAGATTCTTCCTGCCCGTCTTATCCCGGTCAAGCAGGGACGGGTCGATGTGCCATTCACTCCGGCGCAGCAGCCCGTGCAGGGTGCTCGCCTCACGGATGGTCAGGTTCGTCCGCCCGATAATCCTCCGGATAAGGATCATAGTATTCTCCCGCTTGAAATCAGGATGATGGATCTCGTCTAAGTACCGGTCGATATGCTGGTACAGGTGCGCCATATCATCCGGGGGGCATAGGGTGATACTGGGCAAAGGCATGTTGGCCAGTTCATAGCAGACAACGCCGACTGCATGCGAGAGATTGAGGATCGGGTACTCCACTGCTGTCGGTATCGTGCAGATCATATCGCTGCGCTTTACCTCCTCGTTGTTGAGCCCCCAGTTCTCCCGGCCAAAGAGGATCGAGATGCGCCCGTCGGTGTCTTTTATCCGTTCACGGGTTTCTTTTGGGGAATAGAATGGCATCCGCATGGCCCGGCAGACGGATTTGCTCACGGTGCCGGTAGCAGCGATGACGATGTTGCTCCGGGCGAACACGTCTTCAATTGTGCAGACTTCTGCATTGTGGAGCACGTCGTATGCATGCGATGCCCGGGCATCAGCTTCGTTCCCCAGCTTGCAGGGATTGATGAGCACGAGGCGGTGGAACCCGAAGTTCTTCATTACCCGTGCGGCAAAACCCACGTTGCCCTCATAGATGGGCTCGACAAGGACGATATCAATCTCGGGCATAAAAAAAATTACTGGATGGCATCCACGGTTGCTTTCAGAACCGCAGCGCCCTTGTCGTAGACTGCATTGCCTACAACAATCGTATCAGCGTATTTACTCATCTGTGCAGCCTTCTCGGCAGAGTTGATCCCGCCCCCGTAGTAGAGGATGGAATTATGGATAGCTTCGGATGCTGCCTTTACAATCTCCGGGTTCCCGAACATCCCACTATATTCGATGTAGATTATCGGGAAATGGAAGTAGTGATCTGCAACTGCTGCAAATGCCGCGACTTCCTCAGTCTTGAGATCGCAGGCCGCTTTTGTGACCTTCCCCACGGATGAATTAGGGTTGAGCACGATATAGGCTTCAGGAACAATATGTTCCCAGGGGATCTTTCCCTGCTGTTGCAGCACCCATGCCTGGTGTTTGCCCACGATCCATTTCACATCGGTTGAATTCAGGACACTGGGAACAAAAACATAATCGATTCCCTCCACGAGTACCGCCTCAGGTCCTGCCGGTTCCATAACCAGCGGCAGGTCATAGGCTTTTACCTGTTTTTGCAGAGCTGCGAGATTCTCTTTCGTTACGTTGAGCGTGCCCGAGAGCATGAGAGCATCGGTGCCGCTTGCGGCAATCGCATCAATATCCCCGGGTTTCAACTGTTTATCGGGATCGAGTTTGGTCACATGCACCCAGTCTTTCCACTTCATCACAATCACAGTACCTTTGGCGTTTCCCATTCATATACCGGTTACCTCCCCGGCATGAGACCCTGGAGCAGAAATCGACCATGAGATGGATGCCTCCCGGCCAGGTTACTATAAAAAAAGATCTGCATTGCAAAGAGGACTTCATTTCTGAAGATCCGGTGTACGGAAAAATGTGACGGGATTCCGGGTAGAGATCTGCAGCAGGGTTTATCCCGATACGGTTATTTTCCTGCTGCCATCTCTATGGCAACCCGCAGGTCCTTGTCATCGAACGGTTTTACCAGGTACGCGTTCGGGTGCGTTGCCTTTGCCCGGGAGTACCAGGAAGTCGGGGTTCACCTGCCACTCTGGCAGAATGTAAACAGGGTTATTTCCCGCATTCTTCCAAACTTTAAAAATTCCGGCCTTCAGATCATTGCAGAACTGGAAAACACAGAAATCTATGCAGATCCGCGGTAGTGTAAAGATTCAACTGTAAATTCGACAACCCTGACTCTAATCGATCAAA
>JBAXDE010000308.1:0-2704 GCA_037141115.1 Methanomicrobiales archaeon
CTACTATATAGTTAGGTCGTTCGAAACCGCTTACAACCAGGGAGTTTATGGCTGAGACGAAGCGGGTTTTGGAAGAGTGCAGGGTATAGGCTGCAGGGTTTGTACCCTGTACTTATATTTCAGGAGAAAAACCATGGATAAACGGTTCGGAATACTGATTGTGGATGATGATCATGTCAATATCCAGCTTATCTCATCAGCACTTAAAGACAAATATGATGTCCTTACGGAGCTGAACGGACGCGATGCCATCTGTCTGCTTAAAGAGCAGAAGCCCGACCTGATTCTTCTCGACGTAATGATGCCTGACATGAGCGGTTTTGAAGTCTGTAGAATCATCAAGGCAGATGAGACGTTGGCAGATATACCGATTATCTTTCTGACATCACTGGATACACCGGAAGGGGCGCTTCAGGGGCTTGAACTCGGAGGAATCGATTATATTACCAGGCCTATCAAATTCTCTCAGCTCAGGCTGCGGGTACGAAACCATATCGCATTGAAGGAGCGCAATGATCTCGTGAAGGAGCAGCGTGATCTGCTAGCAGAGCGGAACGAAGAGTTGTGCCGCACCAAAGCCGCAGCCGAAGCGGCCAACATAGCCAAGAGCCAGTTCCTGGCCACCATGAGCCATGAGATCCGCACCCCGATGAACGGCGTGATCGGTATGACGGGCCTTTTGCTGGATACCGAGCCGGGATGAATGACTATCTGTCCAAACCGGTAAAAAAGGAAGCCCTTGCGGCTATGTTGGAGAAGTGGGTGTAGAAGCTACGCTGCCTGCGTTCCCACGCATCGTCATTTGACGGCGGGGCTCAATGGCAATGTATTAACGATCTTCCCAGACAGCGGGACGTTTTGCTATAAAGGCGGTCAACCCTTCCACGGCATCATGGCTGGCCATCAACTCTTCAAGATACATCTTTTCAACCGCAGCAATCTTGGATTTAATGCGTTCATTTACCGTGAGGCGGGCGGCACGTACTGCGAAGCGAAGCGAACTTGCGCTGAGCGGCGCCAGAAATTCGTTAAAATAGCTGAGAGCCGCCTGTTCAGGATCTTCGGCTACCATGTTGACCAGACCGATCCGGTGAGCCTCTTCCGCCCCGATACTCCGACCAGAAAAAAGAAGGTCTTCGGCCTGAGCCTGACCAATCTTCTCCGACAATAAACAGGATGCCGCCGGTGCGAAGACCGCCAGCTTAACTTCGGGTTGCCCCATCATCGCACCGGGTGCAGCGAAGATCAGATGACCCGCCGCTGCAACCTCCAGACCGCCTCCCAGACATTGTCCACGCACCGCAACCAGAATCGGCACACTGCTTTCGACCATCTGCAGAATAAGTGCATGCAACTGATGGAGCATCTCTGCGCACGATTCCGGCAAGTGTTCATCAACGCTGGCGCCAAAGCTGAAATGAGGACCTTCCGCATCCAACAGCACGGCCCGCAGTCTAACATTTGCAAGGTGCTCGCTGAGGGCAGCCCGCAAGGCAGCAATCATAGCGGCATCAACAATATTTGCCTTGGGACGGGAAAGTCGCAGACGCAGAAGCTTGCCATCCTGGTCCAGCCATACTTTGAGATGGGATTCACTCATTGCTATACCTCCGGAACCATTATGGCTCGCCGCGTAAGCTTGTGGGCATGCGCGGCCTCAAAAACCTCGTTTATTGTTGACAGGGGGTGACGCTCGATAAACGGGGCCAGTTCGATCTTCTTATCCAGCACCAGATCCAGCGCCGCCGGGTACAGCTCGGTCAGGCAGCCCCAGTTGCCGAGCGCCCTGGCGTGGAAGGCCATCAGGTTGGAGAGACGCAACTCGAGCTTGTCCATTGTGAACCCGACTACCGACAGCGTTGCCCCGTGGGTAAGCAGGCCATAAGCGGTTTCCTGGCCGGCAGCGGTACCGGAGCACTCAAAAATTTTCCAGCAGGTGCTTTTGAGGCCATTGGATTTGACGAAATCGTTAATTGCCTTCTTCAGCTCCTTACCCTGCACCTGGCGGGCGTTAATGGCCAGGCCAGCGCCTTATTGCATCATCGTATCAAGTTTAGTCTGATCGACATCAATGGCCACTACCGTGGCTCCGAAAGCTTTGGCAACCTGGACAGCATGACCACCGACTCCACCGATGCCGACAACGATGGCCAGATCGCCTGGCTCAACTCCCGCTTGCGAGACAGCCTGGTAGGGGGTGGTCACCGCATCGGCAACAACCGAGACATCGGCCAGTTCGAAGCCGGCCGCAGCCAGGCGCTTCTCATCCACTGCACAGAGACCACGGGCCGGCACATTGATGTGAGTGGCAAAACCGCCGTTGATGTCATTACCGGGCATCCGCTGGCTGCGGCAGATGGTTCCATGCCCGGTTCTGCAAAGCTCACACTCGCCGCAGGGGATTACAGCCGGAACAATCACAGCCTTGCCAAGCCACTTCTCGGTGCCGGTCCCTGCTGCGATTACACGACCGCTGATCTCGTGTCCGAGAGCCAAAGGCAAAGCATGATTTAGCCGTATGCCGTCATAGTAGAATCCAAGGTCGGTGTGGCAGACCCCACAGCCAGCAACCTCTATCACAACTTGTCCCTCTGCAGGTGGAAAGGGATCAAACTCAACCTTCATCAAAGGTTCTCCGGCTCCCGTCATTACCCAACGATGTGGTGTCTTACTCATAATGTATCTCCTTCACCCTTTATTCCCC
>JBAXDE010000309.1:0-2696 GCA_037141115.1 Methanomicrobiales archaeon
TTGCCAGTAAACCCGAAAGGTTGGTTTGCCCTATTTTTTGGAGGGGATACAAATCTTCTTTGGCTTTACCACTTTTCTGATTCGCATTCTGCTCCAGATCATCTATAAGATTTCCAACTTTTAACCCGGCAGATGGCAACTCTGACCAGTTGAATATTTCTTGAATGGTCTCTCGGTATAATACGAACCTCGGGGAAGTGCTCTTCAGAATCGCATCCAGTCCCGTCCTGTTATCCCCCTCATAGAACCCGCTTCCCCCGTTCCACGGAGCGACGATCGGGGTAGGCATATACTCTTCCAAAAAGAACCGGGAGATCCCCTCTTTGTCAAGCGCCGATTCAATGCAGAAAGTCCCGTCTTCCCACCATCCTTTGGCATTGAGATCTTTTTGTTCAGCGATAAGTCTGAGCACGGCAAGTGATTTCAGGTACGATCCCAGAGGTTCGGCGGTGCAACCGTCCAGTATCACCCGCGTCATGGTCTCTCCATACTTGCCCGTTCATCGGCAGATTTTACCAGGGCTTCCATGTACGCCAGCCGGAATATACCTAGATCCTCTCTGTCCCGTAATGCCAGCATCCTTGCCAGCCAGCTCGGTCCTCGTTTTCCTTCGCCCAGATCCATGTAAGACAGATCTATCTGAGTGACGGGCATTGTAGTCCCTCCTCCCAGATCTACAGAAGGTATTTTCTCTCCATCCCAGACTCCGCGTGCAAACCGCCGCTCCTTATCGAGAGGTGAAAACTCATCCGGCATTGATCGGATCGAAAGACGTACTTTGCCGTGATGCGAAGCGGCGAGATACGCAACCAGATCAGATCTGCCGTTGAGAAGTGCAAGAATCCCCGATGCCAGTTCGTGTCTGAAAAATTTTCGCCTGCCATCTTCCCACGAGAAAATTTTATCATTTCTCCATGCGTTTTTCGGTGCTTTTGCTGCGATATAACCCGGTGGCTTTTCTCTCAGTTTTTCGGGGTCTATCATTGCCTGAAACGCGCCGTGGGCTTTACCGGCATCGTGCCACCGGACCCCTTCGTGAATTATATCCTTCCATTGGTCCGGCAGACCGATGGCATTTACCATCTGGTTCATCTCATTCCACACTTCGTCGGAATGTTCGGCAATGGTCTCCCAGTTCCCTTGCGAACTGACCTGATCGCCGTACTTATTAGGAGCCATTCGCAATTCCGGAGAAATAACAAGGACGGGTTCTTTGGATTTGATATTCCAGCCCTCATCCGCTAAATATTGCCCATCTTTTGCATTGAGCATAAGGCTGAGACCTGGGAAGATCAGGGAGGGATCATGAATTCTCAACCAACGCTCTTCAAGCGGATCCCAGTGCCATACACAAAGACCGTTCTTTACAAGATCACGGATTTCTTTAATTGGAGCCGGGCAGAGTTCGTCCCGGGACGGCATTGGGTCATCATCACCTGGCTTATCTTTAGATAAATATCTCCAAAAAACTTGAACATTCGTATCGGTTGATTCACGGATGAATCGGGATATATCAGTATCATGCCCCGTGAGATCCGGCGTTGTATCGAACAGCTCGATAATATCCTTCTTTCTGATCACATGCCTCACTTTTATCGGCATTTCATGATGGGGCAGTGCTTCCGGACCCACGCTTTTTCCTTCAAGGGTTTCCAGCAACGTACGGGATTCGTTTAACTCCTCATCAGAATAGGGAGGGGATTGGCTTTTCTCTCCGGTCGATAAATCGATCCAAAAAATTTCAGATTCCTTGTATTCCCCATAGCGATTGCAACGCCCAAAACGTTGCACAAGCGATGACCATGGCGCAATCTCGGTGAACATTGTTTTTGCAGATACATCCACACCCGCTTCTATCACTTGGGTTGATATGATTATGGTACCTGCCGCTCCAGGCTCATCGAGTAAATCCTTTACTCTCTCTTTTCGATCCAATGGTCTGAAGTGAGAGTGAATCAGGACAAGATTGGGTGCGGGATGTTTCTTCTTCAAAACAATCTTCAAACCCGTATAGATCTCCATCGCTCTTCTGACAGTGTTAATTACTACAAGGGTTCGGGTTCCCTCATGATGGTGTTCGAGAATATTCTCAACGAGTTTTTTCGCATCGTTGTTTGATGTGCATTTCTTGAGTAACTTTACTGCTTGAACCCGGGTTTTCACTTTCTGATCAGCCAGATCATCTGACGCAAGGGTGAGGGTTGTTGAGATTGATTTTACCGGATCGAAATCTACTGTTTGAAGCCATTCTTTTTTCAGTGTTGCGCTCATCCAAAGTGTCTTTGTATTCGTGCATTCCATTGTTCCCATCTGAGAACGAAACGCCTCCATCTGAACCCCGGTAGAAAGACCATTCCCCATTAACTGAACTTCATCCATGACCCAGAGACAATCATTATTGAGGAGTCCGAAATGCATCGGCCACCGGTATCGGCTCATACCGTACCCCCGGTTCAATGCGCGGGACAGCAGCATATCCTGTGTGCCAATGATAATTTCGTCCCTTTCCGGGTAAATATCCCAATCGTTGTCCTCCTCGCCACCCATCAAGGTTGTTACAACGATAGTGTTTGGGTTTTCAAACGATGGTTTATATTCTCTGATTACTTTGTCATTTCGCTCCTCAATCGTTAGATTTCCACCCACTGCCGTCAGGTTAATTTTGAAAACATAGATATCCATCAGATATTAGTAGC
>JBAXDE010000310.1:0-2696 GCA_037141115.1 Methanomicrobiales archaeon
CGGCTACAATGCTTAACGATTCGGAATAACTAAAACCCCATTTTTTTGCAAACGTATCCACTTTTTCGATGTATATAGCAGATATGTACTCTTTTCTGTTGCCACCATAGGAAAAAATTTCAGGACGGGTGGCATTGGCAAGTCCCAGAGATGCCATGTAGGTTATCATAAAGAGCAGATCTGCTGGCATCTGTTTTGCTTCAGAAAAATTTTTAACTTTTTCTTTGAGTCCTTTTACAATAGACGCAAAGGGGATCTCTTTCTTTGCCGGTTTATCTTTTGAGTCTTTTGAAACATCAACCATATCAGGAACCAATCTGCAGGAGTCCCTGTTTCTTGATCTTGGTCATCATGTGGAAGAGATCCCAGAACTTGGTGTACCCGGCTTTATGCAGGCGTTCGAGAATTTTTGCACGTTTCTCCACTTCCAGGTAGATCTCAGATTTTTTACTGTCAGGCATACCCAGCATGGTAGCGATCTTATTTTCGAGCAGGTACGAGCTGCCTTTCCCGCTCCAGGTAAAAGTATCCGAGACCGGTTCCCAGCTGAACATCTCGACAAAGGTAAACCCCTGGGTCTCCGGGTTGAACCCCACCAGTTCATTACAACTGATCATCCGCCTTACCAGGGATCCATCCGGGCGCTTGACTGCACTCTGGATGACAACGAGGTTCAAGTTATCCACATAGGTGCGGGGAATGTTTATAGGATCCCCGCAGAGACGCTGGATCAGTTTCTCCACCGAAGCTGCGTGGAATGTGCTCATGACCGGGTGACCGGTCTGCATGGCACCAAACGCCACTGCTCCTTCTTCCCCACGAATCTCACCGACGAGGATCTGGTTGGGCCGCTGACGCAGGGCTGCCTTGAGCAGATCGAACATGGTCACTTCTCCGCTGGTCCCTCCCCCGGAACCTTTGCCTTTTGCAAGCGCTACTTCCCGGATCCAGTTCCGGTGCGGCACCATCAGTTCAGGAGTATCTTCGATAGTAATGATCTTGTTCTCAGGAGGTATGAACGCAGTAATTGCATTGAGCAGGGTGGTCTTCCCGCTGGCCGTTTCCCCGCTCACGAAAAGCGACATCCCGTACTCTACACAGATCCAGAGATAGGCAGCTGACAGGTAGTCAAGACCGTTACTTTCAATGATGTTGAGAATGGATAACGGAACTTCATTGACTTTACGGATCGAGAAGTTGCTCCCGTGCCTGCTGATTGCCGTCCCGTACACAATATTGATACGTGAACCATCCGGCAGGGTTGCATCCACAATGGGACTCCGGTACGTGATCGGGCGCTTGATCTTCTCTGCCATCTTGACAACAAACTCGTCAAGTTCGCTCGAGATTTTGAACTCGATAACGGATTTCAGGCCCTTGAAGATCTTGTGCTCAATGAATATCGGGCCGATACCATCACAGGAAATATCTTCAATATAGGGGTCAGAAAGAAAGGGTTTGAGCACCCCCATATCGATCTTGTCCCGGATGAGCAGGTATTCGATAGCCCGGTATTCCTCGTTGGTGAGAATCACTTTTCCATCGGGGGTAAGAGGCACCTGGTGCTTCTTTTTGATATTTTTCATCTTGTCCTTGGCCGTGAAATCCGTTTTCAAAAAGTTGGTGATCTTGGATTTCATGTCCTGTTGCTGGATACCGCCGCCGGATAACTGGTTGAGTGCCATTCCTTTGGGCCTGATGACGGTGACTAACGCCAGCATCTTTTTAATGACTTCAGCCCGCTCCTTGTCGCTGATGGGATCTTCTTCAAGACCATCAATCATGTCAACAAGTTTGGTCTCAATCGCCGGCAGCATCTGGCTGACATTGTGAAGAAATGACGGTTCAATGGGAATGTAATAATTCCTCACATCATCCGGATCGGGTAGGATGTGGATGAACGTGGTCTCATTGACCGGGTAAATAATATTGGGACTCTCCATCTTGCGGAGATCTTTTTTCAATTCCGATAAAAAGAGCGGGATGCCATAGGTGTTTACCGGGAATGTATGAAGATATTCGAGCAGGTGCGGACTTGCTTTTACATATTCTTTGGCATTAGCCGGGAGCATTTTGTAAAGCGGACTTGATTCAATATCATTGTAAAAATCTACATCAGAATCAACCACTTCGGGCTTGTATGGAAGGTTGACTGCAACGGTCAGCGTGCCCATATCAGACCCTCGCAAAGCTCATGGGGATAACTTTCATTCCATAACCCGGATGAACTTCAAAACTTACAAGGTTTCCGGTAGTCTTTCTTGCACCGCGTACCTTGTTCACCTCCATTACCATCACATATTTGTCGCCAACCTGAGCTTTTTTCATGTTCAGGTGGGCATCTGATATGGAACGGATCCGCACAAGAGTGTCTTCTTCGAATGCATAGGTATGAAGTGTGACAAGGATTGTCTTTCCTTTGTCAACAAGGGATTTGCAGCTGGTAAAGAAAGCAAGGATAGAATCCGTTTGTGCATATTCAGTAAATAAGGTAAGTGAATCTATGACAATTACCTCTGCTTTGCTCTCCTTGATAAAGGATATCAGATGTACTAGGATTCCGACCATGTCTTCTTTTTTCCATTCAAATCCGGTTACGTGAAGGGGAAAAACCTTGATGTAGCCCCAGGCAAAATACTCGGAGATATCCAGGCTCATTGACTCCATCTGCTTTAAAAAACTCTTGGTTGTACTCT
>JBAXDE010000311.1:0-2687 GCA_037141115.1 Methanomicrobiales archaeon
ATTAAAAAGGTTGAACGGATAGTAGTCCGGTCTTAACCTGACATGAGTGGATTCATGGGATATTCATTTTTTTATTGCGGGATATCTCTATCGGTTATGGGCAGGTCCCTGTCGACGCAACTCTATGGTTCGATTCGGGAACTTTGAGCGGCTTTCCGTATTGCCCGGCCGGGATTATCTACCTTTGCAGGATCTTTTCCTGATTATTCGTGCTTTTCCGGAGAAATGCGTGTTCACCTGCTCATCCGGGATCTCTGCGATACCGGGGATCCAGAGGAAGTGCAAAACCTCTCGTACGGAGGGGATACTATCCTTTCCGGCTATACCATGTCCGCCCGTAATGATCCTTTGTTTCTGCCAGGGTCCGGTCTTTTATGCACCGCTCCAGGTATCTCCGGAAGAGTTCCAAAGAGATATCGCCGGCCTTCCAGGGCATGGTGGTGAGACAGAATTTTCCCCCGGACCGGGTGAGGATCTCTTCGAGTCGCTTCTCCATCCTTCTTTCCAGGGGTTCGGTTCTGTTCCTGGTTTCGCATGTTCCGCTGGTACCGGTCAGGTCCAGTTCATCTCCCCCTTTTCAGATATTCTTGCACCGCTTGCATTGCCAGGTATTGAGAAGAGGATACACCATCTCGCTGGAACAGAAAGGACAGGTTTGCATAGCGGTGTCATCTCCAGACCGGGACGTAACGGTATTCCCGTTGTGTCATCCGGTTTTCCTGACCCGGTTGTTGGAGTTTTGCAATTCTTTGATACATCTTTTAGGTTTTATGGGAGTGAAAAAAATTCTCACATTTCATCTGACATATCAGGCGGGTCCAAATCATCTCAACCATGACCATTGATCCCGATCAATTCCGGGAATTGGTAAGGTAAATTTAGACCGTATTGAGATAAAAATATAGTATCATTACCCCGGAATCCGGGTGAATCAGGAGAAAAAATATCCGGGTCTCTTTTTTAAAAACCTCATTTTCATTCCTCGCCCGGTATCTTAATAAGCAGTCTACTCCAAGAACTTCTCAATTGCTTTGGAGAATATTTTCCTTCAGGTGTAATCCATGGACGCTCCCCCTTTCGAACATCTCCGCAGGTTTTTTGAACGTATCAAGAATGTCGGCTTCTTTGAGCGCCTCTTCTCGTGGAATGCCATAGTTACGTCCGGGTATGATGCGTTCGGGGAGTACCAGCGGCTCCAGAATCTGGTGGGGGAAAAAGACGGGCAGATCGCGGATCTCGTTTCAAAGAACCGCGATCTCCTCAAAGATGCCGAGTATAACCGTGAACGTGCGGTCCAGGTACAGCAGGAACTTTCCGCAGAACAGATCCGGTACCAGTCCCTCAATGACCGGATGGCAGAGAATATCCGGTCCCTGAATGAGAAGATCACGGAGAAAGAAAGGGAACGGGCTACCGTTGCCGAGGCGCAGGCAAACAGCGAGGATCATATTCTCCGGCTCAAGAGCGATATGGTGATGCTGGCTGCAAAGAACGAGGACCTGCTCTCAAAGATCAGCGAGCGGGAGAATGAGTCCGGGGGTCTTGTTGCTGCGGACAAGAAGAACCAGCAGTCCATCACCCGGCTGACCACGGATCTCTCGGTATCGCAGAGCAAGTACGATCAACTCAACGCACAGTTCATTGAGGCGCAGAAATCCTTGGCCGAACTCCGGCAGCGGGAAGAGGAGCGTACCCGTGAGCATGATTCCCGGGTCACCGAGCTGATGTCTTTGAAAAAGCAGCTGGAGGACGACCGCCTCCGGGTACAGGCTGAACGCGACGCGGAGATCCGTGCAGAATTTGCCGATATGGAGCAGACCTGGAGGGAGCACGAGGAGGTTGTGGAACAATCCCTGCGATCGATCTGCCAGCGGCACACGATCGAGTACTGTGATAAGGAAAAATTCCCGGTCTCGGGCAAGAAGCCGGATAATTCTGTCATCATCGCAGACCAGTACGTGATCTTCGATGCCAAGAGCCCGAAGAACTCCGATGAGCTCGGGAATTTCCCCCTCTATATCAAGAACCAGGCCGAGGCTGCAAAGAAGTATGCCAAGGAGGAGAATGTCAAGAAGGATATCTTCCTTGTCGTGCCGGCAAACACCCTCAGGTACCTGGACGATTTCCATCTCGATATGGCCGATTACCAGGTGTATATTGTTACGCACGAATGCCTGGAGCCGGTGGTTCTTGCCCTGCGCAAGATCGAGGATTACCAGTTCATCGATCAGCTGAGCCCCGAGGACCGGGAGAACATCTGCCACGTCATTGGCAAATTTGCCCATGCAACCAAACGCCGCATCCAGATTGACAATTACTTCTCGAACGAGTTCATCAGCATTCTCCAGAGCTGCAGCACCCTGCCTGAAGAGATCCTCAAGAAGGTTGTGGACTTTGAGAAAGCCGAGAAGATGAATCCCCCGATGGAGAAGCGCAAGAAACTCATCCCGATCAAGGAGCTGGAGCACGAGATCAAGGTGATCACGAAGGAAGCTGAGGCCCGCGAGATCGATCTGACTGCGGTGACCCGGGAGCGGATCGAGAACATTCCGCTCGACAAGTTCTTGGAATAATTCACTCATTTTTTCTTCCAGCAGGTTGACCACATAGTATGCCAGTGCCATCTTCCCCGGATTCGTATCCTCTCGAAAAACACGGGTCAGCTTTGAGAACAACCCCGTCGTCTC
>JBAXDE010000312.1:0-2670 GCA_037141115.1 Methanomicrobiales archaeon
AGTCTGTTCAAACTACACAGCAAGAGATGACAAAACCTTGCCGGGCAGCCCGGTCGTTCGCCCTATTCCTCTCCTATCCTGCGTGCGGCCGGTACCGGGCGTGGTGGTGGCGGGCCGGTGATGTGAGTGGGAGTAAGCGGGGGGTGCAGGAAATCTCCGGAAAAATTATTGGGTGAGTGTCGTTGAACCCTTCAATCATATTCACGTCTTTCGCCGCATAACCACAATCGCCCGGCCAGTCTTGGAGCTTTAGCAGGAACCGGGTGGGCCGACCGGGAAATTTTCCGGCCGGACTTTTCACGGAAAAATTTTTACCGGATTTTCCTGAAAAATTTTGAGGAATAATCGATGGAAAAAAATTCAAGCGGATCCAGAAATAAATTTTCACACGATCCCATCAGAACGAAAAATCCCTCGCCCGCCCGAAACCCTTTCCCAAAATATCTTTTTTCAGACTTGACAACCTCACCAATACGGACACGTCCGGTCTCCGCGCCCTACGTTACTCAAACATAGCCCAACCGGAACCCCGTCTCTGTGAAGAACCCCGGATATCAGAAAAAAAACTCCTGGAAGACTCACATGAACTGGGTGTTTGTAAAATGATAAAAAAATCCACCCCGGTGTTCGACGTAATGAATCTTTGTCCCGAGCCCCAAAAAGGGGGTTCTTTTCCCTTTTCGCCAATATCAGCCCATCCTTCAACCGATCGCCCATCCAATTGCGCCTATTTGCGCATATTCACCTCTCCGTCGTGATTTTTCTGAATCCGGAGCCTTATCGGGCAGTAAAAAATGAATTTACATCCAGTTTCGCGGAATTACGCACTTTTTTCATGAACACAGGGAGTCACAGGCTAGGGTTCACAGTCGGAGAATGGTCAATTCCCCTCCCATACTTTTCCAGGCTCAACCCCTTCGCCGACACCGCCGTGGGGGACCCGGGTCATCGAATATTCACCGACAGAGAATATCATCTCCCCGTCGGAGGGTGCACCGCAAAAGCGGGATTCCTTTCAGAGCACCCCCAGAAATACGCACATACATGCGATCCTCAATCCAAAGCGGTCTAAAGAGGCATATTTCTGAGCCCGTTTTATACTGAAATCATTAAATGGAGTGCAATTTACCCTCATCTGAAAAACAGGGTGATGCATTTTCACAAATACATTATACAATCCCAGGCGGAGGAGATAAACGGAGGCTGAAATGGGCCGGGTTGGGAGGTACTCAAAAACGGAGTATGGATTCCCACCGAACGATGATCCCCTGTCGAACCCTCGTCACCTGCGATAGTTTGACAAGAACCAGTCCATGCCCGGACCCGATGGATCACCCTGTGAAAAATTTCCCCGCACGGGCCAGAAAAAAATTATTTTTTAAGGATAACAAAAAGTGCAGCAATCATGAGGGCGATAAGGCCGGCCCCGGTCCCGAGCGGGGATTTCTGAGTCGGTGTGGGCGTGTCGGCAGGTATTGAGGGAATTATGGGTTCTTCAGCAGGATTTTTTGTTGGCCCAGACAGGGTCGTTGCCGGGGCTGCCGGCATCTCAACATACGCTGCGGATACGACATTGTCACCGGAATCGAGCTCCTGGATCTTTACCAGATTCTGTCCCGCTGAGAGAGCTGAAGGAAGATTTCCGGTTAATGTCAATGGGACCTGCACGTTCTGTCCCCGCGTATAGGACAAATAATATCCCTTAATTATCAGTGAGTTGCCGGTTTTTTTAAGAGATTTGTTTTTACCCCATTGAGTACCAGCGCTGGCACCCAGTGGGCATCATTGAGATTCGTGCTCAACTGCAGTTCGCTATCGGAGGGAAATGTCTCGGTACCCCAGGACGGAAAGTCAATGATCAGATCAATTGTGACCGGTGTACCTGCCGCCAGTTCTCCCGGGGGATTGACCGTTATTGATGAGACAGTAAACGCTGAAA
The DNA here is from genome assembly GCA_037141115.1 of Methanomicrobiales archaeon. Lineage (GTDB taxonomy): Archaea > Halobacteriota > Methanomicrobia > Methanomicrobiales > Methanospirillaceae > Methanoregula. The sequence goes on from JBAXDE010000312.1 coordinate 1,940, forward strand.
CACTCAATGGTATACATGCAAATACCAAAAAAAATGCAAGTAGGGATATGAACCGGTGAAATTTTTTCATTCTTTAATCTGGTTGATTCATTCACCATTAATATGCCGACTCCAAATCCCGTAAAATAGAGATTTCCGGGTTTACCCTCCAGGAGATCTTTTCTGTCAGACCGTGCGGCAAAATAAAAAAAATTTCGGGCATTTGGGTTATGGGGCCCCAAAGCCATTTCCATGGGTAAAGATCCAGGCAAATCCTGATGAGGCAAATCCTTAATCTTTATTGGGTAATAGTGTAATCCATGAAAAAACAACCCGTCATCTCGATGATAATGGTAATGACATTTTTCATAATCCTCCTTGTGGGTATTGCAGGATGTTCATCACAATCCCCTGCATCCCCGGCAGCGGTTACAAAACTCTCAACCATTGAACCATCGCAAATGGCATTACAGTCTGCTGAAATTCCGGCGAATTTCACCCTGTTCGAAAAAGGCGAGAGGCTTCCTTCAGAATTAAGTGCCTGGGCACTTGATCACGGCTGGAAGAAAGGGTATTATTCCGTTTTTTTGAAGAATGGTCCCAGTTCACCCCCCGGAACGGTCATTGAACAGTATATCTCGGTATATCCCGCTCAAAATATTTCACTCGTAGTACCGGATGAAATCTTTAATGTGAAAAACCACTCATGTCAGGTTAAGACCGGACTACTATCCGTTCAACCTTTTTAATAA
>JBAXDE010000313.1:0-2665 GCA_037141115.1 Methanomicrobiales archaeon
AAAATTGGATTGGCGTTTTCGCGTTTAGTGGATCAAAAACGAATTGGCGAAAACAGGTAATAGGTTGTATAAAAAAATTACAGATCCCCGCCCCTCACAACCGGAGATCCTCTGCCCGTTCAATGATGCGGCCGGCAATACTCTCGATAGTTGCCAGAGGATCAGATGAACGCAGGTTTCCAAAGTCAAGACCGGTCAGTTCCTCGATTGTGGCTACCGGGACCTGGTAGGTCTTATAGGAACTGTAGGCAAATTCCAGGTTATCGATCAGATTTTTCTGGGTCTGGAGATATGCCGTTGCCGACAATTTCCCGTCATCTTTTACCATCACAACGATCTTCCAGAACTCAGCGGGGATCCTGTACTGCCCGCGATACACCCGGTCATCACTGCGGAAGACCGGGCCGGTAAAAACATTCACCTTCAGCCCGTACTTCTTGGCATTCTTTCCCACATAATCCTCAAGGTTCAGCCAGGTCTTCTGGTTGAGGTTCTTGTGCTGGGGCGAGCAGTTCGTGAAATGGAATGTATCTTCATTCCCTTCAGCTGCCTCATCTCCCCAGACCGCATCGATCCTTCGGACGAGATGCCCCCGGTCCAGTTCGTTCGACTCGTACAGTTCCGGGCCATACTGGTCGGACTTCGCAATCCGTGGATCAAAGTACCAGACATCTTTCGTGCGTTTGAGATCCCTGAGCTCGCTGCCATCGATATTGACCGCTGTATAGAATGGCAGTTTCCGCGACCTGCTCATCACGAGCGAGAAGTGCGTATAGTTCAGGGTAGATCCACCGGTGCTCAGCGTGAGGACATCCTCCTTCATATCCCCGCCAATCGCCGGAAACGGAACTTCAAATCCTGCTCCAAGGAATTTTGGAACGTAGCCGGAAGCATCGTTGTACACTTCCCTGTTCCGGACACTCACTTCCATGGCAGAAGCGAACCCAGCACTGGGCAGGATGCCTGCCATATCCGCATAAAGTTCCCTGATGAGGAGCCGTTCTTCTGCGCCCAGGTCCTTTGCAATCTCCGTGATCCTTCGGGCAATACTGCTGATGCGCACACCTTCGTTGGCCACGAACTTCTTTGGATCATCCTTGTCCGGTACCCCTGCATGGTGCAGGGCAACAACTTTCCAGTCATCGCCAAAGACCGGTGAACCGGAAGACCCGGGTTTGGTATCGGTTACGTAATGGACAAAATGATCGAGCAGTGCGATGAGCTCATTCTCCCGTATCGCCACGGCTTTTGGAGCTCCCTCCGGGTGCTGGATACACGAAACATACTCCCCCACCAGGATCTTTCCAGCTGTTGGAATGAACGGCAGGTACCCGAACTCACTGAGCATGATTCCATCAGCGGAGCTCTTCTCCACCGCAACGAGCGTAAAATCCAGGTCACGGTCCGTGATAAATAACCGGTCGGGGTCAATAAGGAAACTCTTGACCGGCTTTGGCAGGAGATTGAGATCAGTCTCGCAGTTGAATTGCGCCAGGCTGTAATGTGCAGTTTCCTCGTCTTCCAGTACATGGTTGTTCGTGAGCAGCAGTGAAGGAGATACCATGAACCCGGTGCCATAGCCGAGGACCCGGCCGATGCTGTCCCTCACTTCAATACGGCAGACGGATCTTCCCGCTTTCAGGCCGGATTCAAGGTAGGAGATCGGGAAGAGATCGCTGGTTCCAATCAGGCGTTCCAGCGTGAGACCGTCCCGCGGATCGATGAGGTCTTTTCGCGCAGTGACCCGCGTTGGTGCATCCACTTCGAGCACGGTCTTGCTCTCCAGCTCGCTCTTGTTCCGGCTCCGGATTGCTTCGCTCTCGTTGTATCTCCGCAGGGCTTCGGCCTGCTGGCGCTCGATTGCATCCTTGTTCCACTGGATCAGTGACATAGACAAAAACCCCGTTTTTCCGGATCGAATCTCGTGTTGGAGATATATATGTTTTATCTAATATTTTTATCGGAAAAATTTTTAGGGGCGTTCTTCAATCTGGGATAATTTCCCGTCGCTCGATACCTGAAAAATGACGGTCCCGGATGACCAGGGGTTCATCATGACGGATCGCGATTGCCGCTATCAGCTCGTCAAAACTTGAGATATGCCGGCCGCTTCCTGAGAGAGCAGAAGCAATATCAGCATAGATGACCGCAGACTCGGCATCGAATGGAAGAACCGGGAAAAACCAGAGAAATTTTTCTGAAAAAATCACAGATTTTCTTTTTACCGCTCTTATTTGCCCCGTAAAGAAATTCGAGGCTGTTGAATGAGGTTGTCCTGAGAGGATTGTGGAGTTTTGTTATTTCTTCGGTATCCGGATCTCCTTTCATGAGATCAATGAGAAAACAAGTATCCACTATAGTCAAAGGGATACCTTCCGTAGCCTGACGCGTTCGAGCTCAGATTTTGCCTTTTTTACCGATTAGGCAATCTCACTGCGTACCGCGGGTTCGATTGTCTGCAAAAAATCGCAGACACGTTTTTCCTCGCCGCCGGCAACACGGAGAATAACATTGGAAAAACTCTCACCGGTACGTTTCTGTGCCTTGAGAGCATGATACGCAGATTTCCGGATGTTGATGGTCCTGGTTGCCATAAATGATATTGTGGAGACTCCAGAGGCTGTTGCCTAACTAACAAAAAGAGTAATTCGAGTTAATGAAATAT
>JBAXDE010000314.1:0-2664 GCA_037141115.1 Methanomicrobiales archaeon
GTATATATTTACTAAAATATCGATCTTTCCCTTAGTTTTGGAGGGGATACGGAATGCCGGGAAATTTTATCTGCCCGTACGAAAAAGGGGATCATTATCTGGAGAACTACATGAAAGTTGTTGCATTTAATGGCAGTGCGCGAAAGGACGGGAATACGGCAATTCTTGTCGATACGGTGTTTGACGAACTGAAAAGCGCGGGTATCAAAACGGAACTGTTCCAATTAGCAGGAAAGAAGATACGGGGTTGTACTGCCTGCATGAAGTGTTTTGAGAACCAGGATCAGCGGTGCGCGGTGAAAGGGGACGTGATCAATGAGTGTATTGAGAAGATGCTTGAAGCAGACGGTATCATTCTCGCTTCCCCCACCTACTTTTCCGATGTGTCATCTGAGATGAAGGCCCTGATCGACCGGGCGGGATTCGTGGCCAAGGCCAACCAGGATATGTTCCGCCGGAAGGTGGGTGCCGGGGTGATTGCGGTGCGCAGGGGTGGTGCGATTCACGCATTTGATACCCTCAACCATTTCTTTTTCATCAACCAGATGGTGGTTCCGGGATCGTCTTACTGGAACATTGGCGTAGGCCTTGCACCGGGTGATGTGAATGGGGATGATGAGGGGATCACGACCATGAGGACGCTGGGTATCAACATGGCGTGGCTTATGAAAAAACTGGAATAATATCTCTTTTTACCTGTTTCCCGGGATGTGTATATCCTAAATCAAAAAAATCCGGTACGGCTGATACCAACACCGATCTTTTTTTTACCTGGTAATCCCTATTACCCAAAAATCCGCTTTCACGTATCAGGAGAGTTGTATGAAATCCTACCAGCAGCAGTACCAGGAAAAACTGACGCAACCGGAACGGGCCATGGAACGGGTGAAGAGCGGGGATACAGGGGTGTACGGGATGAGTATCGCCCAACCCCCGGCACTCCTCAAGGCTCTTGCCAGCCGTGCCAGGAAAGGCGATGTGAACGCCCTGAAGGTGTACACCTTCCTTCCCCGGGAACATGCCTCATCCACGGTCCTGTCACCCGATCTTGCCGATACGATCGAGAACTATTCCTGGTTTGTCGGGGCTGCCGACCGTGATTCGGTGAAAGTCGGCCTGAACTACCATGTCCCCTCCTATCTTCACCAGCTCCCGCAGATCGTCTCGGAGTACATGGATGTTGATGTGGCAATGGCAACGGTCTCGCCCATGGACCGGGCGGGTTTCTTCAGCCTCGGGACAGCGAATGATTATTTCTCAACAGCGGCCCGCTGCTGCAAAACGCTTATCCTTGAAGTGAACCCTTCCATGCCCCGGGTTTTCGGGGATTCGTTTCTCCACATATCAGAAGTTGCTGCCGTGATCGAGAACCCAGTGCCATTGATGGAACTTAAGATCGCAGACAAGAAACCCGAAGATGATATCATCGGTCCCTCAATTGCGGAGATGATTACGGACGGTGCTACTATCCAGCTGGGGATCGGAAACCTCCCCAATGCAGTGGCCCGGTATCTCATGGACCGCAGGGATCTCGGGATCCATACGGAACTTTTCACGGATGGCATGGTTGATCTCATCGAGAGTGGTGTGGCAAACGGCCGGAAGAAGACGATCCACCGCTACAAACATGTCTTTACAACCGCTGCAGGCACAAAACGGATGTACGAGTTCATGAATGACAATCCCTCGGTAGAAAGTTACGCAGCCTCCCACGTCTGCTCCCCGGCCGTTATCGCCAAGAACCCCAAGATGATCTCCATCAACTCGGTGCTGGAAGTCGATCTCCTTGGCCAGGCCAATGCCGAGCACCTCGAAGGTGCTACCTTCAGCGGCACCGGGGGCCAGCTGGACTTTGTCCGGGGCGCGTTTGCGTCCCCGGGGGGAAAGTCATTCCTCGCGTTCTACTCCACGGCAAAAGGGGGGACGATCTCCCGCGTGGTACCGCAACTTCCTCGGGGATCGGTTGTCACAACTCCTCGGGCCGATACCCATTACCTTGCAACCGAGCACGGCATCATCGACCTCAAGGGAAAGTCCACCCGGGAGCGGGCGCTTGCCATCATCGGGATTGCAGCACCGAAGTTCCGCGAGGAACTGACAAAATTTGCAGAGGATATGTACCTGATCTGAAAGGGGATACACTTCCCGCGTTCAGACTTCGATCGTCAGGTCATCGGTTGCAATAATCAGGCCCGGCCATTCTTTTTCGTACCGTTGTTTCAGGGCAAGCCGTTCGTCAACCGTCTTGTACACTTCAGCCCCGAAATGCATAAGAGCAAGCCGCTTTGCATGCGCCTGCCGGGCGATATGGATTGCGTCCTCGGGATTGAGATGGGGCCAGCCCGGACTCTCTTCACCGGGTTTGAGCCCGCATTCGGTTATGAGGAGATCGGCATCCTTTCCGAGAGAAATTGCATTGTCGCAGACGCCAGTATCGGTACAGTACGTGATCACCTTTCCATCAATTTCCAGCCGGTACCCGAAGCAGGGAGCCGGGTGAACGAGCGGGCGGCACTCCACGGTAAATGGCAGGGAATGGCGACCTTCAGCCAGTTCGGTGATATCTGCCTCAAAGGGAAGACCGGAAAATGGCACGGTGTAGGGTTCCCGGACAGGTTCGTGACACTTCCTTTCTGGGTGAATATGTGCAGGCCTTTTTTTAAC
>JBAXDE010000315.1:0-2658 GCA_037141115.1 Methanomicrobiales archaeon
GTGAGACGACGGGGTTGTTCTCAAAGCTGACCCGTGTTTTTCGAGAGGATACCAATTTTTCATGAATATGTGTGTACCACGTTGAATTTTATAAATGATTTTATGTACATGGGAATGGTGTATCCGGTTTTTTAAACGCTGTTTACGGACCCGGGCTTTCAGCGTCCTGTGAACTCTGCTCCGTTGGTCTCTCCAAGGCCGGCTGCCTTCATGCTCTTTAGAAATTCCGGAATCCAGATACAGGCTGTATGATTCACCAGTTTGCATGGTCCCGTCATGCCAGACAGAAATCTCAACGTAACAGAGCATTTGAGTGGATAACGATCAAACATTGGATCAGACACCCATGAAAAACAGCGGCTGGATCGTAGTGATAATGGCACTCCTGATTTTTAGTACCGGGTGTGTTTCTTCTACCCGGAATACCGATATCACGGTCACCAGCATTGATCCCGGCGTGTTTTTGCAGGATATGGTGAGCGATTTCGATATCTATACCGGAAGTTTTATGGTAAACAATCCGACCAACCGGACCATTGAGAAGATCGATGTGGAAATTTCCCTTGTCACAACCTCATCGTATTGCCACGGGCTGACAAAAACAATCAGCATTCCCCAGCTTTCCCCGCTTCAGAACAGGACGGTTGACGTCTTCGTTGCTGAATTCGGCAATCTCAACTGCCAGTATGATTACACCTACCAGGTCTTTACCCCGGCATAATGTCCCCCGACCATCGTTACCCCGGCATGAAACGGATGATCTTCGTCGGCATCCTTCTGGTCGTTACCGGCCTTACCACAGGATGTATCTTTCAGACCGGAAATTCCCTGCCAGGTATCAGCCTGCCCCCGGCCATCTCCAACGAATCATTCGTAAATTATGGGGGAACATCCATAGCAATCGCATTCAAAGCCGATGAGATCTCAACAACCTCCCCCGAGGCAAAAGAGCAGTTCATCCAGGGACTGACGTACCTGACGCATTATGGTCGATACAATGACTCCCTTCAGTATTTCGATGCAGCGCTGGCATTCGATCAGAATTTTACCGAAGCCTGGCAGGCAAAAGGAGTTGCCTTTCATAACCTGAGACGCTATGATGAGGCAATCGTATGTTATGACAGAGCACGGGAGCTCACTCCTCCCGATGCAGGCATCTGGCACCTGAAAGGATTGACATACTTTGCTTTGGGCCGGCCTGATGACGCAGGGGCCTGCAACCGGAGGGCAGCAGAACTCGATCCCCGTTACGGTAATCGGTAGCCTTTTTTACGAAAGGGAGTTTTTACCAGAAGGTTCCGTCCGGATAATGGCGGTATGGGACCGGGGTACATGTGCTGGAATTTTTTAAGCGGGTTTTTTTAGATTGGCAATGAAAATACGATAGAAGGAAGTAGAGCGACCATGACCGAAAACGAAAATCCTTACCCGGTATCCGATACTGCCGCGCTTGTCATGCTCTGGGCTCATGGTTACTATGAGACCATGCCACTGGTCGGGAGGTATATCAGGAGCCTTGACCTGTCTCATGGCCGGCAGTTGCTTGAGCACTATGACCGTATATGCCCGTGGTACCCGGAAGTGATCATCAATCGGAAGCATTTCATCAAAAATATGGTTGAAGAACTCCTCGGAACTGATGGGAAACGGACGGTCATTGTCAACTTAGGTGCCGGATTCTCCCCGCTTGCCCTGGAACTGTCACCGCTATTATGTGACCGTGTCCGCTTCATCGAGGTCGACCGGAGCAATATGAGCGACAAGCACCGGCTGTATTCCCAACTGATCCCTGAACAATGCAGGTTCATCTCATCTCTTGAATCGGATATTGCGGATACCCCCAGCCTGGTAGAATCCCTCAGAAATGAGATGGGAGATCCTTCACACACGAGGCTCATCGTCGTGATGGAAGGACTCTCTTATTATATTGAAAGACCCGCGATGGAGCAGGTGTTCACATCCCTGTCCGGCCTGGCCATGGACCTGAGTATCGTTTTTGAGCATCTCAAACCCTGTCGGCTGATCAGCGATGAGCGGCGGGTCATCCCTTACAGAATCTTCTCCCATGTCCGGGACTATACCGCACTCAACCGGATGACCACGTATTCCGAAGACGAGCTCCGCACCCTCCTTGAGCCGGCATTTACCTGCCGCTATTACGATATGGACCAGATGGAGATGCGGAGAAGAGGAAGCTGCCATTACTTCCCGCTTCCCGATGCAGGCTGGCTCTCGTGCGCGGTTGCCGTGCGCAGACCTGTTACGCAATGACGGGATCCTGATTTTTCTTTATCGACCCCTTCATCTTTTTGTTGATAACGTATCCCTGGCGAGATCCTGGTGAACAAATGGTGATAATTTTTTAAAGAAAACCTTCCATCTGGCGGTATGGCATGGAAAACAGGACATAGATCGCTGCGACCCATTGGATGAACAGGACCGGTTACAAATAGCGTCTCCCTCGTTTGTGGGAATTCATCCTGGATAATTCTTTAACCTAATCCGCGATAAAATCCAATGACAATAAAATTCTCCGCGTTGAGCTAAATGTTCGTTATATTTCGACCAATTACGGTTGTCTACAGATGATTTTCCCCAACAATTGGGTAGTGTAAAGATTCAACTGTAAATTCGACAACCCTGACTCTAATCGATCAA
>JBAXDE010000316.1:0-2658 GCA_037141115.1 Methanomicrobiales archaeon
ATCGATTAGAGTCAGGGTTGTCGAATTTACAGTTGAATCTTTACACTACCGAAATTTTTTTAGCCATCATCTTTTTGTCATGAAAATTTTGAAAACTTTTGACAATAAATCGGGCTAATGGAAATCAAATTTTGAGTGCAAAATTTTCATAGCTTTGGTGCGAAATCTTTGACTTCATGCGAGTTTTTTTATAAGTTTATTTTGAATTGCCGGGTTTTCCCTAACACAATATTCATCTAGATAGAGAATCACCAGAGTTAATAGGTAAGTCCCATGCACCGCTATACGCTATCCTGCAGCGCCGAAGCAGCCGATCTGGAACCCGTCGTGATTGCAATCCACGAACTGATCCACCGCCTTCCCGTTACGGCTAAATCACTGGAGAAGGATGGGATCCGGGTAGAAGAGGGAAAGGTTGTCGATCGGCATTACAATGGTCCGGTCCTTATTGAAGCTATCACTACAAACCGCACGATAAAAATCACCCCTTCCAGCGGGGCATATAAAGGAATCCCTGTCAGCGTCACACCAATCCGCGACCATGAAGGAAATGCAATCGGAGCCATTGGAATTGTCGACATTACCGGTATTTTCGATCTTGCAACACTCATGGAAAACCAGTCTGCAATAATAAAAGAGGTATGTGGCAAGGATCCCTGTCCCCTTCCTTCAGAACAGAGTGATGCAAAACGGTGATTTCTATGTCAGATGCTGCATTCAGAGTACTTGAGATCCTTGAACGGGCGGATGTACCACTATCCGGAGAGATGATCAGCAACGAACTGGGGGTTACCCGCTCGGCAGTCTGGAAGCAGATCAAAGAACTGCGGCTGATGGGTTATACCATATCTTCCTCGCAGAAAGAGGGGTACCAGCTCACCCATGCCAGTGACCGGCTGCTGCCCTACGAGATCCAGAAGAAACTCAGGACCCAGTTCATCGGGAAAAAAATGCGCTACCTTGCAAAAACCCCTTCCACCAACGTGATAGGAAAACAGATCTGTTCGGAGGGGAATATGGAGACCCTCAACGGTACGGTGATCATTGCCGAAGAACAGAGCGGGGCTGTTGGCAGGATGGGGCGGGCGTGGATCTCTCCTGGCGGGGGAATCTGGATCACTATTCTCTTAAAACCCACAATTCCCGTAGATCATATCTTTATGATCACGATGGCTGGATCCATTGCCATCGCCAAGGCAATTCGTAAGGAGTTTGAACTCGGCGCCCTGATCAAGTGGCCCAATGATGTCTTCATTGGCAATAAAAAAGTATCAGGTCTCCTGTTAGAACTTGCAGCAGAAGCCGATACCGTGCATTATTGCCTGCTGGGTATTGGCGTGAATGTAAATGTCCTCCTCACCAACTTCATCCCGGAACTCCAGAAAGTTATCACCTCGATCAGTGCTGAAGTAGGTCACGAAGTGGATCGCACGGCATTCCTTGCCCGCCTCTTAAAAGAGTTCGAGAGCCGGTATCATCTTTTGGAGCAGGGGGAATTTGACACCATTATACGAGAGTGGAAGAGTTTGTCATGTACCCTGGAAAACCATGTGCAGATCCGCACGCTCAAAAATACCTTTGAAGGAGATGCAGTTGACATCGATGAATTCGGGGCACTGATCATACGAAAAGAGAACGGCAAGCTCGAACGGGTGATTGCCGGCGACTGCTATCAGCAATAACGTAAACGGTATTTTTTTATTGTCAACCACCAAATTTTTTGAGGTTGACGATGTTTGGGGACCTGAAACGATCCAGAATTATAGCTCTCTCTGCGGCATTTATTGCCCTGATTACCCTTGGCAGCTGGGTATCATTGCCATTTTTTCCGGTGCCACTGACACTCCAGACACTTTTTGTGCTGCTCTCTGGCGCAGTCATGCGGAGGTATGCAGTGATCCCGGTGACCCTGTACATTCTTCTGGGCGCGCTCGGGCTGCCCGTCTGTCATAACGGGATTGCCGGCATAGGAATTCTCCTGGGGCCCACCGGGGGTTACCTGATTGGTTTTATCCCGGCTGCGCTGATCGTGGGCCTGGCATATGAGACAAAGACTGACAGGGTCCGAATCATCGGACTGGCCACTGCCACACTGATCATTTATGCTTTCGGGATCAGCTGGCTCATGTATTCGACCGGGATGGGTATCGCTGCGGCGCTGGTAATGGGAATGGTTCCGTTCCTCCTGGGTGATATCGTGAAAGCAACGGCTGCATTCCTGATTGCACAGAGACTCCCATGATTGAGATCTCCTGGCTGCGTTACCGGAATATCAAAATCGATACCCTCACGATTCCTCCCGGGGTAACCTCAGTTATCGGTCCAAACGGGAGTGGCAAGACAACCATTCTCCGGCTCTGCTCCGGTATTGCCGAACCGGAAGCAGGGTGGATCCTGATCGATGGCAAACCGCCAAGAGAGACAGATGTTGGCTGGGTAAACGAGTTCCCGGATAAAAATATCCTTTTTTCCCGTGCATCCGATGAGATCGCATCCACCCTGCGTTTCTCCCACCGGCCCTGTGAGGAGATCGACAGTGCAGTAACCTCAATTGCCCGATTGATGGATATCACGCATCTTCTCAAACGATCTATGAAGGAACTTTCCGGGTATCCCCTCCAAAAAATAGGGCAAACCAACCTTTCGGGTTTACTGGCA
>JBAXDE010000317.1:0-2654 GCA_037141115.1 Methanomicrobiales archaeon
AATTGATCTATTAGAATCAGGGTTGTCTAATTTACAGTTGAATCTTTACACTACCTTAGTGAAGTAAATTTAAGATTATTTTTACCGATTTTAATGGCAATAAAAAATGGTAAAAAAGGTATAAAAAAATAGCCAGGGGATATCGTAAAAAAAACAATCGCCTCACTCATTTATGACAGAACGAGGTCAATTTCTAGAGCACCAGGTTACATCATCATGAATTTTTCGATTCTCACCCAGCTCAATGTCCTCCTTCAGCTCATCTGCGTCATCATCGTAGCCGCCTATCTCCTTACCCGGAGCCGGATCTTCCCGGAGATCCTGAACGGTCGTGCAACTGCCCTTGATAAAATCATCCTCGTACTACTCTTTGGCGGCCTCTCCATCTATGGCTCAGTGAGCGGGATCGACTTCATGGGCTCGATTGTTAACGTCCGCGACCTCGGTCCCATGCTCGCCGGCCTGCTTGCAGGACCATGGGTTGGTCTAGGTGCGGGACTGATCGGTGCAGCCTACCGGCTGACCATGGGCGGAATCACCATTTATGCCTGCTCGGTTACGGCTATCTTCGCCGGGCTCTTTGGCGGGATCATCTGGCTTTTGAAAAAGAAGCAGTTTGCCGGCACGAAGATTGCTGTTTCCCTCGCCATCCTCATGGAAATCTTTCACATGGTGCTCGTCCTCATCATGGTCCGGCCATTCGATGCGGCCCTCACAGTAGTCATGCGGGTGTATATCCCCATGATCGTTGCCAATGCAATTGGGATGTACGTCTTTTGCATCCTGGTCGAAGAGATCCAGCACGAGCGCAGGGTAGAGGCTGAACTTGATACTATACACCATGAAAAGGAACCGTAAGAGAAAGCGCTTCTTGTAACAAATGAAATTCAAAATTCCCCCGTATGACAAAAATCAACCGGAGGGGAATTAAGAAATTACTGCACCATCTGTCCCGGGAAATCTCCGTAAGGATTGATCACCCCTCTTCCGGACGCCATCATCGATACGACAGCCAAATCCTATTTTAAAAAAGAAAAACTACGTTTCCGGCAAAATATTTTACCCCGTTCACGGACCATAAATGAATCCTGAACCCAAGGCTGGTCCTATTTGTAAAAAGGTTCCCGGAGCGATACGGCTTTCCGGAAGAGTTCTTCGAGTTCAGCCCCACACTTTCCACGGATATCGATATGATTGTCCGTGCGCAGGAGACAAGGTTTTAGTTTCCCGTCAGAAGTCACCCGGAGCCGGTTGCAGAACGCGCAGAATTCCGTGTTATGCAGCGGGCGGACCACTTCAACTTCTGCCCCGTCAAGGCAGTATTTCTTCCGGTGGTGCATTCTCCGGGTGATGATCTGTTTTGACCGTGCGGCAAGAGCATCCTCCACGCCATTAAGATCACCGTGGTTGGTGCATTCATTGAAGTGCATCAGCTCTATGAGCTGGAGCACAAGATTCCGGTTGCCCCGGACAAAGGCAAGGAAATCATCGATCTCATGATCGTTGATTCCCGCCAGCACAACCATGTTCAGTTTTACCGGGGTGAGACCCGTTTCAACTGCCGCGTTGATGCCATCAAGCACATCATCCAGCTTGTCTGTACCGGTAATTTTCTTGTAGGTCTCGTGATTCAGGCTGTCAATGCTGACATTCACCCTGCGCAACCCGGCCTTCTTGAGATCAGCTGCAAGCCCGGCGAGACAGGTGCCATTGGTGGTGATCGACGATTCCATACCGGCAGGAACTGACTGGATAATCTCCAGCAGATCCGGACGAAGCATGGGTTCGCCCCCGGTAAATTTCACACTGCGGATCCCGATATGTTCTGCAACCCGCAATATTTCAGCAATTTCTGCAGCTGACAGCGGTTCTTCAGACTTTTTTTCCCCTTCACGGTGACAGTAGATGCAGGCCAGATTACACTTAGGCGTAAGGCTGATCCGCAGGTTGCTCACCGGACGGTTGAAGGGGTCTTTTAAAGTCATGGAACTGCGGGGCCCTTGAAATTCTTTGCAACCACGTAGAGCTCGGTGCTCCCTTTCCGGGTGGATTTGGTCATGCAGGTCTTAACTGCATAGAAATTTTCCTTGCATTTTGCATAAAATCCAGGAAAATCTGATCCCTGGAATGACTTTGCCACAAAATTACCGCCGGGTTTCAAGACCTTGCAGGCAAATGCAAGAGCCTGCTCATTTAAGTCAATGATCCGGGCCTGGTCGTAACTCTTGTGCCCGGAGAGTTTTTGTGCCGCATCGCAAAGAACGATATTGACAACTTCCAGTTTCGATTTGACCAGCTCGACAACCTCAGGATCATTGATATTGCCTTCAATCGTCTCAACGCCTTCAAGTTCGGCTATCGGGTTGAGATCAATACCAATAATCTTGGCATCCGTAAGTGTTCGCTCAATCTGGAGCCAGCTTCCCGGTGCGGCTCCCAGGTCAACAATATTGTCATCAACCCGGATGATCGCAAATTTTGCCTGAATTTCCATGAGCTTATAGGCTGCCCGCGAACGGTAGCCCTCGTTTTTTGACCGCAGATATGTCTTATCCTGACCCCATTGTGAACCCATTGTCTTAATCGTTCCCCTAAATTGTCCGGGTTAAACCCAAAACGCTATAATTAAAGTATGACGATATACTGTATAAGAT
>JBAXDE010000318.1:0-2641 GCA_037141115.1 Methanomicrobiales archaeon
ATGACATTATTCCCGTTTATTGGTAAAAAAGTTTGGATTATTGGAGTTATGCTCATGCTCTCCCTTACCTGTGCGGTATCAGCAGCTGCAAGTATGAATTCGGTAATCGTTGTTGTCAAAGATTCCGTATCCAATAAATCACTGGATGATGCCCAGATCTATTTTGACGGGGGATATCGTGGAGTTACCTCTTCATCTGCGGGAGCCGGGACCCTGGTTATCCGGGATGTACGCCCCGGTACGCATACACTCCGGGTGACTAGATCTGACTTTAAGGAAGTTACAAAAAAAATTGTTACCTCTTCAGAAACAACTATTGAGATATACCTCTCGAAAGGATCCCTGGTATCTCTGAACCCGGATGGCCCCCGCCCTCATGCAATCAATGTAATTTTCTATCCATCCTCGACATCGTACAATTGTGCAGAGCATGTTAAGGTAGCCACTGACCTCTATATGAGCAATGAGACCCGGTTCCGGGAAGATGTAATAAACCTGATCAATCATACGTACCTGAATCTTAATACTGTAACATCCATGTCAAATCCCCTTCCCCGGAATTTTAAAGATCATTTCAATTTCTATTATTATTTTGATCCCGCTGCACCCGGTGATGCATTCTCCGGATGCGCCGGAACCGTACCTGATAGTTACTGGAATGAGGTTACCTTCAGTGATATCACCATCATTCTCTACCCCGCCTATTTTGGAGTTTATGCTGATGTATCCTGCCAGCCAACCGGCTGCACCCAGGATTTTGGACCGGGACATAACCTGATGAAGGCTCCCGCTGATATGCCAATGATATTTAAGCATGAATCCGGGCATGGAATATTTGGACTGGTCGATACCTATTGCGGCACGACCTACTACTTCCAGAATGATCCCAGTCCGAATGTCTGGTCATCACTTGAAGCGTGCAAAGCCAATGCCCTGACCTACAATCGTGATCCCGGGCAATGCCGTCAGATCCAGAGAACGAGTTCTCTTTCAACTTCCTGTATCAAGGACTTCTGGAACTGGGATCCTCAGCCTGACATCATGGCAGGGATGTATGGTGGAAAGTTTGGCGAAGCCGCCACGCAGCGAATCAACTATGTTATGACACAATCAGGAGCTGAATAACGTGAGATTGATTGGGATCTGTTGTCTTGTATTAATTTTTGCAGGTATTTTCTGTATTCCTGTTGCCGGTGGGCAACTTCTTCCGGACTACCAGAAAAATATGCTTCTCCATGTAAATTATCTGGATGGGAAGTATTCGGTTTCTGCACAAGAAGTCAGGTATGGCCAGTCCCCGAATCTTAATATTAAAAGTGGCAACCTGAAAGGTCTGATACTGGGTTCGAATGGCAAGGAATTAAAATCCTTCTCCCTTCAGGCACCGGGTATCGCTTACGGGGATATCTTGGTCCCGGGGGATGGCGAAAGCCTCATCGGGTATACTGAAAGACCCGCTTCGGCTGAAATGGTTATCACTCTCCCGTACCTGGATGATATGCAACAGTTCCGGTTGTCAGATCCACGGGATGGCTCTCTTCTGGTCCTGTCTGACCTGAATCCTACTATTGCATCATTCTGTTCAGATTATTCCAGTGATCCGGATTGCCTTGCACGCATAGTTCCGGTAAAATCTCCGGCGCCGGATAAAGGGTTGTCCTATCTGCTCGCCACAGTGTTCTCCGCATCAGTGATTATTGCCGCAGGTCTGGCGATTATGACTCTCCGGAGAAGGTCTGTGCCACAAATTCCGGAAAAGAAGACGATCCTCATTGCTGACGATGATCCGGAAATTGTCAACATGGTCCATCTGCTCCTTAATAAAAAAGGATATGCAACCATCAAGGCACATAGTGGAAAGGAATGCATGGAAATTATTAAAACACAGATCCCGGACCTTATCCTTCTGGATGTGTTTATGGAACCCATGGATGGATGGCAGACTCTTGAGCAGATCAAGAAAAATCCGGCATCCAGTACAATCCCCGTCCTCATGCTTACGGGTAACAAGATTACCGCAGCTTCGGCAAAGCAGTACCAGATCGTTATCGACGATTATATCATGAAACCATTCCTGCCTGCTGACCTCTATGCTGCAATTGACCAGATCCTTATACGCAAAGAGAAAGTTAAGGAGTCCCTGGTATTAGCCAAAAAAGCTGGCGTTGATAAAGAGATGTTCTGCGAATTTGCGAAACTCACTCACCGTATATCTGTAAATAAGAAGATCATGGATATCCTTCAGGTACCTCAGGCAGTCCCCATGCTGGCTGATATGGACTCGCTCGATAATATGTCGGTTGCTGATTATATCTCGATAAAAACCCGGGATCAGGAGAAACGTGCCCAACAGCTACGCTTGGAAATTAACTCAACGTTCAGGTCCAAAGGATTTCCGGAACTCACCTTATAAAAAGCCCTTTTTTTAGATATTAGGTTTTTCTGGCACTGTAGAAACCCTCAGTTTTAATCCCAATAACGGGCTCCTTCCATTAATCAGAGCAACATAAGCGAGTATTGGAAAGGATTTCTACAGAGCGGTTTTTCTCCAATTTAAGGATAGTTTTTTTGTTACTGTTTACAGTGACACCCTTGATTCCCGCCAACTCATAACGAGGCGGGAGGGCTTACTCCCAAATCA
>JBAXDE010000319.1:0-2622 GCA_037141115.1 Methanomicrobiales archaeon
CTTTTGGTATGTTCGTACAGTTAAACGACCGGATCAAGGGACTTGTGCACAAGAGCAATGTCAAGGCAGAGCACAAGGAACGCGATTCTGTCCTGGTAAAAGTCCGTGAGGTCAGGCCAAACGGCAATATCGATCTTGAAGAAGTGCAGTACCAGGTGTACCAAGTCGAGAACGTGGAGAGAAAATCCACAACCGTTAGAATTATCGATCTACCCTCAAAGCTGGGAAAGACCGTATCCATCGAAGGTGAGATCGCCCAGATCAAGCAGACCAGCGGGCCTACCATCTTTACCATTGTTGACGAGACCGGCCCCCAGAATGGTGCTGCGTTCATCGAAGCCGGTGTACGGGCCTACCCGGAAGCAGAACTCGGGGACATGGTCAATCTTCTCGGGGAAGTAATGATGAGAAACGGCCAGCTCCAGATTGAGGTGGACGGACTGTCCGTCCTCACTGACGAAGAGGCCGCAGTTGTCAGAATACGCATCGAAAAAGCTCTCGATCTCCGTTCAGAGCCCGAGAGTATTCCGCTCCTTGTTCCCAGCGATGTCATGGAGAAACTCCGCCCCGAGATGAGAAAGGTAGCAAAGATCATAAGAAAAGCGGTCTTTACCTCCCAGCCCATCATCCTGCGGCACCATGCGGATGCTGACGGCATCTGTTCGGCAGTAGCAATCGAACAGGCTGTCGTCTCGCTCATCCGCGAGTGCGGCGGTGACTTTGATGCCGAGTACTTCTTGTTCAAGCGGGCTCCTTCAAAAGCACCGTTCTACGAGATCGAAGATATCACCCGGGATCTTGACTTCTCGTTAAAAGACCATGTGCGTTTCGGCCAGAAGATGCCGCTCGTCATTCTTACCGACAATGGATCAACTGAGGAGGACGAACCCTCCTACAAGATCGCCAGTGTCTATGATATCCCGTTTGTGGTCATCGACCACCACCACCCGGATGCGTCCATTGACAAGTACCTCCTCGCCCATGTCAACCCGTACCATGTCGGGGGAGACTTTGGTATCACGGCCGGTATGCTTGGCACGGAAGTTGCACGGCTGATCAACCCCAAGGTTGAATCACTCATCCGCCACCTGCCGGCAGTAGCCGCAGTCGGCGACCGCTCTGAGGCACCTGAACGGGCATTATACCTTACCCTGGTACAGGACAACTTCACTGAACAGCACTGCAAGGATATCGCCCTTGCACTCGATTACGAGCAGTTCTGGCTCCGGTTTAATGACGGCAGGGAGATTGTAAAGGATATTTTGAACCTGACCGGAAATACCGAGCGCCATAAGAAACTCTTAGGTCTCCTGATCGATGGGGCAAACACCATGATCGCCGACCAGATGAGTGCCTGTATGGCCCACGTGGATCCCCGCGTGCTCAAGAACGATGCACGCCTCTTCCTTCTCGATGTGGAGATCCATGCCCATAAGTTCACCTTCCCACCCCCGGGTAAAACTTCCGGTGAGGTCCATGACCGCCTTTGCCAGCAGAATGCAGGAAAACCGGTTGTTACCATAGGCTTTGGACCTGACTTTGCGGTACTCCGCTCCCGCGGTGTCCTTATGAACATCCCCAAGATGGTCAGGGAATTGAGAGTCGAGATTCCCGGCGGCGGTATCAGCGGTGGTGGGCACCTGGTAGTTGGCAGTATAAAATTTGTAGAAGGTATGCGCTCTGTGGTTATCGAAGCATTGATAGAAAAAATTGCTGATGCCCAGATACAGCAATAATTTTTATAAAATTTTTAAGGCATTAAGTCTCATTTTTCGGATAAATCTCGCCGTAAATGTTGAAAACAGCCCGTAAATAATTTAAAAAAAAATCCGCCGAACCGGAGCGCTCGATAAAAAATTTCGGGTTTGAATTATGAGGCAGTAAGAAAAAAGAGACAGAAATTTTATCTCAAAAAAACGAAATGCTTATATAACAGTTGAATTATATGAGTTTCTAATGCTGAGGCAAAACATGTCAACTACCAAAAAGTTACGTGAAACGTATAATGAGACCCAGCACAAGATCGTCCAGTATCTCAATTCCGGTATTACCTTAGGTAAGCATTATTTCAAATCGAAATATATTGCCAAAGACCTTGGTTTATCACCAAAAGAGGTAGGAACCAATATGGCAATCCTTGCAGACAACTGCAAAGAACTGGACATCATACGGTGGAGCTATTCGAACAGCACAACATGGATGGTCACGCCAAGGGCGTGCTAATCCCATCCATCTCATCTCACTCTTTTATCATGACAAAAGTTCTGGAATTTGAATCAGAGATCGAATTTGTTGCAGATATCAATGACCACAAGGACTGCCTGATGTCACAGGATCCCACCCAGGAGACCCCTAACGCTCTCTGGTATAACATCGACATCCCAAAAGGGCACATCCTCAAAGCGGGTGACCGGGTCCGGATCACCGTTGAAAAACTCTAGGTTTCCCCTTTGGGGGGTTACCGTAATCGTGGAACCGGTCTTGTATCCCGGGTCATTCTAACTCAAAATTTTTCACATTTTTTTTGAGGTTCCAACCATTTTATTCAATGAATCCATCCGCTGGACTTTAGGTAGTGTAAAGATTCAACTGTAAATTCGACAACCCTGACTCTAATCGATC
>JBAXDE010000320.1:0-2607 GCA_037141115.1 Methanomicrobiales archaeon
CATACTCATGTCCACAACGGGGGTGTTTACTTGCCATTTAAGTTAGCGCATATGGTGGTGGGCCCCCATACCTCATTTTTTGGAGCGGGGGGAGGGGGGTACCCCTCCGGGCACATGAGGGTACCTACCCCCTTCGCTGTGACATATGTTTGACAATGATCATAGTTAGATGCCTGATTGAAAACTGATCCATGAATATTTAACAATCTATTTATGGGGTCGCATTAAGACCTGTTATTGAAATGGACCCCGATGCACTGCGCGGGAAGACAAAATATATCGTAGTTGTTATTACCTTTTTTTTGACCTGTCTTTTTATTTATCAATTTTTTTTAGCGGGTTGGTTGAATGAGGGGAATCCAAGGATTATTATATCAGAAATTAATGCTTCAAGTTTATCATCAGATAAAATTGTTCATTTATCTGATCAAGAATATCAGGATTTCCCGGGTTTGAACGCAATTGTGGAAAATCAAAAAATGCAGATCAATACTGGAAAAATGGAAGGAGATATATTGGCGGCAAGATGATTACTGAAGACCAAAGATCCGTTATCCTGAAAAAATATCAATTAGATGGTGTTAGTGTTCTCGAATATAAAGGGATATATTACGAATTTTTTATCGCCTTATCGTAAGAGGTTGAAATTTTGTCTATATAACATCTCAATTACCCGCTTACCATTTGCCACAGTTCTTTAATATCCGTCCATCCTATCTATACAGGCATACGGGATCCGTCCCGATGAAAAGGTATGTAGCTCAGCAATGAGCCGAACCTTAGGTGATTACCATGGTAAAATCGATGTACGCCTTCGTAAGGGAGGCATGGAAAGTACCAGCAAAGAGCGGAGTTAAAGAACTCCTCTGGAACCGCATGCAGGAATGGCGCCGTGAAGGCAGCGTTGTCCGCGTAGAGCGCCCAACCCGAATCGACCGCGCCCGCACCCTCGGCTACAAGGCCAAGCAGGGTATCGCAGTTGCCCGTGTCCAGGTCCGCCGCGGTGGCCGCCGTGTATCGAGATACGTCAGAGCACGACGCACAGCAGCGATGGGAAAGAACAGCAAGACGATGGGCAAGAGCATCCAGCGTATTGCAGAAGAGCGCGCGTCCAAGAAATTCCCCAACATGGAAGTGCTCAACTCCTACTGGGTAGGACAGGACGGGAAGCTCAAATACTACGAAGTCATCATGGTTGACGGTCATCACCCCTCGATCCGTGCCGACAAGAACCTTGCCTGGCTGGCAAACGCCACCCACCGCGGTCGTGCAGAGCGTGGAAAGACCTCAGCAGGACGAAAAGGGCGTGGTATGAGAGGCAAGGGTATCGGAACCGAGAAATGCCGTCCGAGCATCCGTTCCAACGCGAACCAGGGCAAATAATCTTATCCCTTTTTTACGCAAAGGTATCTTCATGAAGATCACCGATGCCGCTGTATACCCGTTTCCCCTTGGAGATACATCGGTCCGCAGGCTCGCACTCGAAGCCGCTGCCCTCGGATTTGACAGTATTGTCGCAGCCGACACACCTTCGGGCACCTATGCGGGAGTCACCGTGCGCTCGGGGCTTATGCTTCGGGATATCCCGGTCAAGGATGTCATTGCTGCCGTGAAACGCGTGAAAGATTCCGGTAAGGTGGTCTCGGTCAATGCGGCGAACAACAATTTCAACCGTGCCGTGATTGGGATCAAGGGCATGCACATCCTGCGCGGCATCCAGTCCGCAGACAAACTTGCGTTTGATCATGTAGCAGCAAAAATGGCTGCTGATAACCTGGTGGCGGTGGATATCGATCTATCGCCCATCATTCATGGAAGGAGTGTTGCACGACAGCGCGCTATTCACCGCTACATGGATATCCTGGTGCTCGAACAGCGGTTTGAGTTCCCGATAACCCTCTCAACGCATGCCCGCTCGTTTCTTGAGATGCGGAATGTCCGGGATGTGGCCGGGATTTGCAGCCTTATTGGTATGGATGTGCCGGATGTGGAACGTGCGCTTAGTGGGGTCGAGTCCGTTCTAACGCCTCCAAAGCAGGCCGTGACGGTGATTTTATGAGCGTGCGTCCCCCCACCCTGCGCGAGAAGCGCCGGTATATTCTTGCACGGATTGAACCTGTTGGCACGCTGCTTGAGCAGAAAGAGTTGTATTATGCGATCTCGGAAGCAACCACCACGCTCTGGGGCGATGCAACAACCGCAATCATCACTCCTGCAGTAGTTGCGCTGGAACACGGGCATGTAGTCATACGGTGTCGGCGGGGTACTGAACGGGAGCTCGCGATCGCTCTTTCAACGGTCACCGCGTGCCGGGATGTCCGCATCTGCCTGCGTATCATTGCAGCATCCGGCACCATCGAGAGCCTGCGCTCGCGGTTCAGGCCGAAAAAATATCCAAAAACCAAAGTTCAGCCTGACGCAGAAACCGGGTCTGAACCAGAACCGGAATCAACCGGCGCCGACCCGGGAGTTGAACCGGTGGTGTCGGAATGCATGTTTGCGAAAAAAACGTACGTCATCCAGCACTGTAACAGTCAGAAGGTTGATGTAATTGAAAAGGGATTTAAAAATACAAACCGATTGTTCTTAACAAAAGATGATCTGGAG
>JBAXDE010000321.1:0-2603 GCA_037141115.1 Methanomicrobiales archaeon
TTGCCAGTAAACCCGAAAGGTTGGTTTGCCCTATTTTTTGGAGGGGATACAAATCGCATCGATAATTTTTAACTCAACCATTTTATCTGCGAGAAGGTCAAGGGTCCAACGGGCATACCCTTCAGGGGGTTGGCTGCATGCTATGGTGATAAGACGGGCTTCTTTTTCACCATCCAGCTTCCGGGGTATTGGCGGGGATTCGCGTTGTTTTCTCTCAAGTACTGCTGTTAATCCCATTTTGCAATACTTCTTGCGGATATTGAATACTGTCTGACTGTGGCAATGTAATAATCCGGCTATTTTTTCATCGTTTTTTTCGGACTCTGCTTTCCCTGTATCCGCATGCAAGAGGATATGTGCATGTTTTATCCGGGACGCCGGACCTTTCCCTCGTTTCACTATTCCGGTTAAGACTTGCCTCTCATCCTCAGTTAGTTTTACCTTATACCGACTCTTCATCAACTTTTATGGGTCATACTTAGATAAAGTACCTCCGGATAAAATTTA
The DNA here is from genome assembly GCA_037141115.1 of Methanomicrobiales archaeon. Taxonomy (GTDB): domain Archaea; phylum Halobacteriota; class Methanomicrobia; order Methanomicrobiales; family Methanospirillaceae; genus Methanoregula. The sequence continues at coordinate 508 of JBAXDE010000321.1, forward strand.
TATATTTAAATGTCGGGGTCTACTACGCTGATCCATTGGCTTATCCTGGTTTTATCCATCATCCTGTCTGTAGTAACGCTCTTTAACCTGTCAGGAAAATCTGCTGAAAACAACGAAAAAGCCACTTGTACTGTATTCACTGAGAACCCATCGGCCAGAGTGCTGGTGATTGTTGGTGCTATTTTCTGTTTTTTGCTCTATTCGTCAATTGCTGTCATTACGTATGAAAATGAATACAACAGTTACATCTACCAGATAGAGATTGATCCTGCTGCACCGTTGCATAACGTCACTTTAATGATACCTTACCTATTTGGAATTTCACAAAATATCACAACGGTCGAAAACCTCATTGGGTATTCTGCCCCGTATTTCACGAACTATTCCCAGTCAATCGTGGAAACCAAAAACGGTAAAATGATAAAAATTACAGCAGATTCCATTGAAAAACTCGATACCGAATTACCGCTGGACCAGGTAGGATTGTACCAGAGTATCTTAGTCAAAGGTCCGATTAATTCTGTATATCCCCTCGATCACGAACCTGTATTATTGCCAAAATATTCTTCTGAACCATTCCCATGCGATGAGAGAGAATATCAACGGAATTTGCCGGGAAAAATACCCTTGAATTGTTCGGTGTATGAATCCAAAATTTATGCATCATTTGAGACCGCTCCCTCCTCGCAGACAATCATCATGGTATCCCTTGATGGCGAGCGTATGATCTCATCATCGCGTCCCCCAAGAAGGGAAGGGTACACGGATAGTATCACTGCCACTGTTTACGGACGTGCAGAGGGCTGGTATAATGTTTCAGGCAGTCTCCTTGCCGGATGACGATGTTGTTTCTCTTCCGTTTCGCAGAAACCCGGGGGCTGGCCGGGTCTTGACGTAACGAACCCGTCCGGTGCCGGACATAGCAGGTTGTTTGACAATTGAGCGGTACAGGGACGGGCCCGGATCGGGCAGGTGCCGGAGATTTTATGAGAGTGGGCGGACACCTTACCGGGTTTCCCAAGAGGTAATTCCCTTCATGCGGTTATCGGAGAATATCCACACCCGTGACCGTGACTCCTTTGTGCCGCATTGCACATGTCCCGGTTCGCGGGGACCTCTGAACGTGTCGGGTTTGCGTATACTCTCTACACATAACCTGATAGCATTAAAATGACGATATTGTTATCAGATGGGATGGCTGACTGATGAAAATCACAAACCAGCAAATTATCCTTTCCCTTTTTTTGGTCCTCATCATCGTAATAATTGGATTGTGGATCGGATCGGGGAATAATGTCCAGATAACGCCCGTTCCCGACTACGGATACCAGAATACTACTGTCACTACAGTCTTGCCGATCCAGACCTTCTCGTGCCATGGTAACCTGTATTCAATCCAATCTGGAGGGATTGTGTATCCCGGGGAAGGTTGTCTTAATATCACTGCCGGGGTTTCTTCCGAACAGGTAATTTCCTGGTATAAAAATGGACGGAACTCCGGAAATGATACTCCTGATGCGAGACGGATTGTTCATGATGCACGGAGTTTCTATGTAAACCCCGATGAATACCAGGGGTTTGAAGGAAACTGGTATGTGGGGACAACGGATATGGTTGCATTCGTGGTCAGGGATGTGACGCTTGACACAAATTCCGGATCCTCCGGCAAGGAGGCGAATGCACAAACAGCGGCTCCGGGTTCCTCTGGAGATGAGGGGAAATTCGATGTCGGCGTATTGAAAATTATAAACTCGACTAACAAGATCGATTATGCGCGGGTCTGGGTTGAACTGGAAGATCCCATGGAGACGCAAAAAATATCCTTGCCCGATCTTACCTTACGACAGAAACCTGACTATAGCGAACAACAACGGGTCTATTACCTGAATCTGACGAAACCGGTTGTTGATTATGTGAGGGGCGAGGGATATATTGTCGATTACATCGGGCAGACCACACCGTCAATCGAAGTCCTGGCACCGCCCCCCTTCATGGAAGAACTGGCAAAGCAGCTAAATATCCGGAAAATTGTTGTTCCAAAGTTACTGACCAGATCCCCCCACAGAAGTCCCAACAATCTTTTTTCGTAATTGTCC
>JBAXDE010000322.1:0-2602 GCA_037141115.1 Methanomicrobiales archaeon
GTAGAGGACTCATTGTTGAACTCTCGGGAGAAGACGCTTCGCGGGCAGACCAGCAGTTCCTGCACCATGTCTTTTCTGAAGGCGTGAAGCGTGGCGCTGACAGGCTCTGCTTCTGTGATACGGTCGGGCTCCTGACTCCGGAGAAGATTGCCGAAATCATCCCGCCGCTGGCAAACATAGCCCCTCTCTCCATCCATTGCCACGATGACCTTGGTTTTGCTCTCGCAAATACGGTAGCTGCCCTCAAAGCGGGTGCCGGGTGTGCGCATGTCACCGTGAACGGGCTGGGCGAACGGGCGGGTAATACCCCGCTCGAAGAACTCGTCATGGCACTTGAGGTGCTGTACGGTTATAAAACCGGGATAAAAAAAGAAGAGATATATCGTCTCTCCACTCTGGTTTCCCGGCTGTCGGGGGTACCATTACCCGTGAACAAGGCAATTGTCGGGGAGATGGCCTTTACCCACGAGAGCGGTATCCATGCTCACGGGGTTATGAAGGAACCATCCACCTATGAATCGATCAAACCTGAAGAGATCGGCCGGAAACGGCGGATTGTGCTGGGCAAGCATTCCGGTTCAGCATCGGTAGAAGCTGCGCTTAACGAGATGAAGTATAGACCGGATGAACCGCAACTCAAAGAGATCTTAAAGCGGATCAAACAACTCGGTGATGCAGGTAAACGGGTATCGGATACAGATCTCATGGCGGTTGCCGATGCGGTACTTGCGATTGAATGCAAACCCGTCATCAAGATGAAGCAGTTCACTGCGATCTCCGGCAGCAACATGATCCCGACAGCCTCAGTCACGCTCATAGTCAATGGCGAGGAGATGACCGGGGCAGCAACTGGAGACGGGCCGGTGGATGCAGCAATGTCGGTACTGAGAAAATCGGTTGCAGAACTGGCCGATATCCGGCTTGAAGAGTATCACGTGGATGCGATCAGCGGCGGCACGGACGCACTGGTCGAGGTAACCGTAAGGTTAAGTAAAGACGGGAAGATAACTACTTCTCGCGGCGCACGCACGGACATCATCATGGCGAGCGTTGAGGCGATGATCGCCGGCATGAACAGATTATTGAGGGAAGAACATGAAGACCGGGGCAAAAATACTCGTTGAATCACTCCTGCGCGAAGGTACCGAAATCATCTTTGGATACCCCGGGGGAGTGGTATTGCCGATCTATGATGAACTCTATGATTCACCATTACGGCACCTCCTTGTACGGCATGAACAGGCAGCAGCGCATGCCGCAGACGGGTATGCACGGGCAAGCGGTCGTGTAGGGGTATGCCTCGCCACCTCCGGCCCCGGTGCCTGTAACCTGGTCACCGGTATTGCCACATCCTACATGGACTCAACACCCGTGGTTGCCATCACCGGGCAGGTCCCGACCAACCTGCTGGGCAACGATGCGTTCCAGGAATCGGATATCACCGGTATAACCCTGCCCATAACCAAGCACAACTACCTGGTCAAGAGTGCCGGAGAGGTCAGCCGGGTTGTCCAGGAAGCCTTCTATATCGCAGGTACCGGCCGGCCGGGCCCGGTCCTCATCGACATCCCGAAAGATGTGAGCACCGGTCTTGCAGCGGAGGTGAAGTTGCCCGATAAGGTTGTCCTCCGCGGGTACAATCCTACCTATAAAGGACACAAGCGCCAGATAGAAAAAGCGCTCGAACTGCTCGGTCATGCCGAGCGTCCGCTCATCTATGCCGGCGGGGGCATCATCTCATCGAATGCCTCGCCAGAACTCATAGAGTTTGCAACGCTCGCATCGATCCCGGTCACTACAACTCTGATGGGCATTGGCTGCATCCCCTGCCACCACCCGCTCAATCTCGGGATGCTGGGCATGCACGGCACCGAGTACGCAAATTTCGCGGTTACGGAATGCGATCTCATGATCGCGATCGGGGCCCGGTTCGATGACCGGGTAACGGGCCGTATCGAGACCTTTGCCCCTCATGCAAAGATCATCCATATCGATATCGACCCGGCAGAGATTGGCAAGAACAAGCGGGTGGATGTACCGATTGTCGGGGATGTCAAAGCGGTCTTGAAAGACCTGCTCTCACTCATGAAGAAGCAGGATGCTCATGAGCTATGGAACAAGAAGATCCGACACTGGAAAGAACACCACCCGCTCAAGTGCCCGACTACCGATGGCCTGCACCCGCAGTTCGTCATCCGTACGTTGAGCGACCTTGTGAAGGACAAAGCGGTGATTGTCTCTGAAGTTGGCCAGAACCAGATGTGGACGGCACAGCACTTCTGCTTCCACAATCCCCGGACATGGATCACCTCCGGGGGTCTCGGCACCATGGGTTTTGGCTTTCCCGCAGCCATTGGTGCACATTTTGCCCGGCCCGATGTCCCGACCTTTGTAATTGCCGGAGATGGCAGCATCCAGATGAACATCCAGGAGATGGGAACGGTTGCGGCCAACAAGATCCCGGTCAAGATCGCTATCTTAAACAACATGTATCTCGGCATGGTCCGGCAGTGGCAGGAGCTCTTCTTCGACCACCGGTACTCATTTACCGAGTTGCCACCGGTTGACTTCGTGAAGATCGGGCAGGCATATGGTATTGAAG
>JBAXDE010000323.1:0-2600 GCA_037141115.1 Methanomicrobiales archaeon
TATCAAAGGAATAGGCACGAATCGCAGCGACTTTCATTAAGGGGATTTCAATAACGGTGACGGGCACCATGATCTCCTTTCCCTCGGTCGGACTGCTCTTGTGGTCATCTACCATGATAACATGCGTCATACCTACTTTGTATCCGGCAAATCCCTGCAGCATCGGCGCACCTTCAGTAGCGGGCCACGACTGGTATTTCGGGATTGGGCTCTTTGCACGCTTTCTCGGGCTGAATGCAAGAGAACCACGGCGGGGTCTGTTAATTTTTGGCATGTGTTAATCAATCCTTTTTTAGCGTGTAGGTTATTCTGATTGCGACACGAATTTGAGATTAATCCGAGCTTTTGGAACAAATTTTGTTCCAGAAACTAACACGCGACACGGACAATAACACCAGCAACCATCAGCGCAGTAATCCATAGTGACGGATGACTTGCTCTGATAATTGATGCTGGAATTTTCGTCCGTAATTATAGGGGATGCAACCGAAGTTGCATCGCTGTGCCAGTGTGCACCGGCATTCCTGTCTCGCGAAAGAAGATCCTGACATTGGCGCATCCACCTGCTGCACGTGTTGCAGTAGAGGGAAAGGGCTCGTTGCACGAACGTCGACCCATGCGTCCTAGTCAGACCCACTCTGTCAGCCTGTTGTGACGATTCACAACTCCTTTTCTCGGTCCTCACCATTTGGGCGAGGGGACCAACTGAGGAACACCCACGGCACAACCGTTATTCTTTGTGTCTGAGATACGGTTACGCCATTTCAAGAGATCAAAATCTGATTTTCATACGATCAACAGACTGATTCTTGATAGGATAGCCTCATATCGGCTTCCATAATTATTGTAAAGAAGAAGATATAAATATATGCCAGAAATGGGTCATAATCTTCGCCGGGAAAGATTTACTCTGAGGGTTGATAATGTCATCAGCCGAAATAGAGTTCGCCCTGATCCGTGATATATACCAAAATATCCTCACACATGCACCGGGCTTTGCAGCATTGGGGGCGCGCTTCCCGGATACGGTTGATCAGGGAGATTGTATCATATTTTACCTTGATGTTTATCTTTTCAGCTTCCCCGAATACGATGGCGGGAACATCAAACAGATCGGTTCCTGACGGGATAGTACAGAGATGGGTGGCATCAAGCGTGTAGAGAAACTCGAGGGTCTCTTTTGCGCGGCGGATATTTTCCATAGCACTTTTTTCTATTGTGCAGACATTGGCCTTGGAGGTGGAGATGATATCTGCAATCTGCTGCTGGGTCAGCCCCTGTTTCCGGTACCTGAGAACCTCAATCTGACGATCAGTAAGCAACCCATCTTTCATAGAATTTAATTTTCCATCCGGACTTAAACACTTTTCGTTAACTCCAGAAGAATGGATGATAATAGCGGAACATTTCGCAGTATGGCATAGACTGGTTGAGAAAAAACCCACAGTCACGGTTTTTCGACGTAAAATGACATTTCAAAATGTTTATATGAATACTAGGTCATAATATCGTGCTATAACTAATCGAGGTGAAAATAGATGGTTGTTAAAGTAGGAGTTGCCAAGCTCGGCAACATCGCAAGTGGTGTAATGGCAGAACTGCTTCTCGATGAGAGAGCAGACCGTGAAGATATGCAGACATTCATGGCGACCAGCGGCACGAAACTCGAGCCGGCTGATGTCGACCGTGTGGTCTCAAACCTGAAGGCATACCAGCCTGACTTCTGTATTGTCGTTTCCCCTAACGGGGTTCTCCCCGGCCCAACCGGTGCCCGCGAACAGCTCGCTGCAGCAGGTATACCGGTCATCATCATCACTGATGATGTAACCACCAAGAAGGAATGGGAAGGAGTCAAGGCAAGCAATTTCGGCTACATCATCATGAAGGCAGACTCCATGATCGGTGCACGCAGAGAGTTCCTTGACCCCACTGAGATGGCCGACTTCAACGGTAACCTTGTGAAAGTGCTGGCAATCACCGGTGCATTCCGCAAACTCCAGATCGCAATTGACGCGGTCATCGACCAGGTGAAGGCAGGAAAGAAGGGCGCAGAACTTGTGCTCCCCAAGATCGTCATGACCACCGACAAGGCTGTTGACGGTGAATTCACCAACAACTATGCACTCGCAAAGGCACGCGCTGCCCACGAGATCGCCATGGCTGTTGCAGGACAAAATGTCAAGGGTTGCTTCATGACCAAGGAATGGGAGAAATATTTACCCATAGTTGCCAGCGCTCATGAAATGATGAGATGTGCAGCTGCACTCTGTGATGAAGCCCGTGAGATCGAGAAAGCCGGCGACAGCATTATGCGCCAGTCCCACAAGAAAGACGGGACACTTGTCTGCAAGCACAAACTTGTAGCAAAGTTTGAGTAAATTTATTAATTTTTTTATTTTTTCTCTTTTTTGTAGAATTTTCCCAGGTCTTCGGGCAGCGTCATTATTACCGGTTCCAGATGGAGCCGTTCCATAAATGCTGAATCGCTTGTTGAAGAGGGGTTCGGATTAATCCGTGAAATCATGGAACAGAACGCCCGTAATCCATTATCCTAACTTTGCCAGTTTGATCCCAATAGATGCAGAAGGTGCAACCTCTCG
>JBAXDE010000324.1:0-2595 GCA_037141115.1 Methanomicrobiales archaeon
ACACTCGACTGTTCCCAGTGTATCTTAACCCCCAAGATGGTGGATGTCGGCAGGGAGCCAAATATCGAACTGTTCACCTGGTCGGAAGTCCATGAAGTCGAAGGGTACATAGGTAACTTCGATGTGACCATCAAAAAGAAGGCACGCGGTGTCCTCACCCCGACTGAAGCTGCAGCTCGCGGCTTTATCGGCGGTGGATGCAACGGCTGTGGTGACTGTGATGCAGTCTGCCCGGTTATCAAACCCAATGCATTCGAAATGGGAATGAAACCGAGAAAGGCGATCTACATCAATCACCCGCAGGTTGTACCGTTGATCTATACGATCGACTTCGATTCCTGTGTCAAGTGCGGGCTTTGCGTGACTGCGTGCGGTCCCGAGAAGCGTGCAATCGATCTCGAATCCAAAGATGAGTTTGTCAAGGTCAAGGTCGGTACTGCCATCCTTGCAACCGGATATGAACTCTTTGCAATCGAGAAGAAAGAAGAGTGGGGATACAAGCGGTTCGAGAACGTCATCACCGGTCTTGAATTCGAACGGCTCATCTGTGCGTCAGGTCCAACCGGGGGACACCTTGTCCGCCCGAGCGATGGCCAGACCCCCAAGAAGGTCGCATTCGTCCTCTGTGCAGGTTCACGTGACAACACCGGAACCGGTAAACCATACTGTTCACGGTTCTGCTGCATGTACTCGTTAAAACACGCCCACCAGATCATCGAGAAGATTCCGGGATGCATACCCTACCTCTTCTACATGGATATCCGGTCATTCGGAAAGGCGTACGAGGAGTTCTACTACCGTATCCAGGATGAGGGAGCGAAGTTCATTCGCGGCCGTGTCGCAAACATCCTTGAAGACCCCAAGACGGGGAATCTCCATGTGATGACCGACGACACACTGCTCGACCGTCCTGTTGATATGGAAGTCGACATGGTCGTGCTCGCATCCGCAGTACAGCCATCGGCTGACACCAACAGGACCCGCAGGCTCTTTGGGGTATCGTGTTCAAGTGACGGCTGGCTGTTAGAAGCCCACCCGAAACTGAACCCATGCGGTACCACAACTGCCGGTGTCTTCCTTGCCGGTGTCTGCCAGGGACCAAAAGATATCCCTGACACGGTAGCATCTGCCGAAGGTGCAGCATCTGCTGCCAGTATCCCAATCCACAAGGGAGAGGTTGAACTTGAGCCGTACTTTGCCAGCTGCATTGATGAGAAATGCGCAGGCTGCGGTATGTGTGTGAACCTCTGCCCCTACAGCGCTCTTGCGCTTGTAGAGAAGGATGGTCGCACAGTCATGGAAGTAACCGAAGCCAAATGTAAAGGCTGCGGAACCTGCGGTGGCTTCTGCCCCGGCGGAGCAATCTGGATGAACCACTTTACCACCCCACAGATAGTCGCGCAGATCGATGCATGTCTCCTCGGAGGTGAGCAGTAAATGTCAGCTCCAGGAAATTTCAAGATCCCCGAACGCGGACCCGGTATCTGGCAACCCAAGATCATCGGTCTTCTCTGCAACTGGTGTTCATACGCCGGTGCAGATCTTGCCGGTGGCGGTCGTATCCAGTACCCACCCGATGTCCGGGTAGTCCGTGTCATGTGTACCGGACGCCTTGACGCACTGTTTGTCTTAAAGGCTTTTGCCGATGGCGCAGACGGTGTGCTCGTATCAGGCTGTCACTTTGGAGACTGCCACTACCTTGAAGGCAACTACAAGGCAGCAAAGCGGATGTTCATGGTCAAGCGCCTGATGAAGAGCATCGGCCTTGACGACCGCCGTTTCAGGATGACGTTCGTCTCTGCATCCGAAGGTGCAAAATGGGGAGCAGTCATCACGGATGTGGTCAACACCGTTACGGAACTGGGGCCAAGCCCCATAACCGAGTTCAAGAAATAAGAAATTATGCAGACTGGGAAATCACATCCACCCACCCATTTTTTACATCAGACGCACCAGTGCTGATCTCATAAAGAAAAGTGGCGGTTTATGCGTGGGTGCAAAGATACCCATTTTTTCAGTAATTTTTCCTTTTTTTCAGGTCAATGAGATCAATTCATAGGAGAACCGGTAATATCCCATCATCCCTACCTGTAACAAGCTCATGGGAATAATCAAATCACAAAAAAAGCAACGGACTCCATTCCGCAACCCTACATTTTTATACAGAGCGCATAGTAAAATACGATTATTATTAGATACGCGTAGCGAATCGTAATACTTTTTAGACTTTCGATAATACTGCGTAAAACAATGAAATGCGAAGTATATGTAATATTTGAACATTGCTCCCCTTTGAAATATTATTTTATGAGATATATAATACGAAGTGCCGGGATGAAATCGCAATACTTATATGGCGAAATTGGGAATTATTCCATGTCCCATCTTAGGGGACGTGCAATAGCGACTTTCACTCATTTCCAGTATACCGTATAGAGTATACTTTCGTTCACTGACAGTATTGTACCGCGGTTAAATGAAATTTGGAGGAATTCAAATGGCTAAATACAAAGATGTAATCGACCTCTACGACGATGAAGGCAAGCTTTTAAAGAGCAATGTAACTCTTGAAAAGATCAGCCCCGTTGTCAACAA
>JBAXDE010000325.1:0-2575 GCA_037141115.1 Methanomicrobiales archaeon
TGCCAGTAAACCCGAAAGGTTGGTTTGCCCTATTTTTTGGAGGGGATACCAATTCCTTTTCATATCCAAAGATTTTCTTAAAAAATCGATAAATAACTCCACATCATTTGAGTCCCCCCTCGTCTGGGTCACCGGTTCACCTTGTTTTGATCCTTGCCAGGCCTGATTCAGAACCAAGGCAAATGCATGACGCGAAATACGACTGGCAGTTTCTCGCATCATGTATTGCACCTCAAAAAAATTATGTCCGGATCTCATTGACGGAAGGGTAGCCCCTTCAAAGTGCCCCCACCGACCCCCATCACATATCGTGCCAAAAAATCCTCAATTGTCCGGTGTAAAATGGCTTGCTTCTTATCCGACATTTGAAGGGGGTCTGTGGGGGCCTTACCCATTTTTTTGTACAATTACTGTCCCAACAAGGCCGGGAAAATTGTAACTCTTCGGTGAAATTATCCTCTTTCCATAGTACCCGGGTGGGAAAATGAGTACACCCTTCGACCCCCCATTACGGGGATTGCATATTCAGATCCGGTTCCGGGCTTTTCATAGCGGTGCCGGTCCAAAGAGGACATACGGATTTTTTCGTATCGGGCATCACCGGTTTTAAAAATACCCATACAGGAAAAAAGAGAGTTGTGTTTCCTTGAGATCTGCACGACCAATCCCATTTTCATTCATTCCCCTAAGAAAACCATTGGATTTCTTTAAAAAATGGAATTCACTGGGGGGGTTCAGACGTAAAAAAACATAGGATGTATCAGGAGCACGATTAACAAGTGCGATAACAGGCCCTGACAGTAAAAATAGAAAAAAAATTATTGCGTATTTCCTTTCGTATTGAGCTTTGCTGCCATGATAAAATCGTTCAGGGTCAATCCCCCGGCAGGGTACGTGTAGAACTGAACTTCAAAATATCGCGACTCTTTTACGGTGATATCAGGGAAATGGCCCTCCTGGGTTGCGAGATCCATGACTTCAGTAAAGAACGAAATGCATGCCCCGGCACTCTCCCGCTCGAACGTCCGCGCCAGGTGACCATTATCAAGCGACCAGCCAGGTACCTGTGTTAGGAGCTCCATGGTCTCCTTTCTGGTTAATGGGGGTGATCCCGCCCGGTAGGTGGTGCATTTGTTCTGCGCGAGTTCCATGGTAATCAGTCGTCGCGCTGGACAAAAAAAGTTTCTCCTGATAAGAGGAGAAGAACCCCTCCCATTCAGTTTCTTACGCAGCAACAGCTGCCGGCTGTTGTTTGCCAGACTGTAATTGCATGATGACCATTACGATGAGTGAGATGGGGAGTGCAATGACTATCGGATCAACCGCTGTCCATGGGGATCCGAGTAATGTGACCTTCCCGAAGATTGCCTGGCAGAGGCCAAGTGGTTTTGCTTCTGCTGCATGGATGAAAGCGGTCCAGAGGAACCAGATCACCGCACCGGTCACCATGCTGGTCAGCGCCGCTTTCGTGCAGGGTGCCTTTGCATAGACCCCGACAGCGAATGAAGGGAGGAACGCGCAGGCGCAGAGGCCCATAAACATCGCGGTTGCCCGGGCAATGATACTGATCGGCAACATAAACGCAAGGGCTGTAGAAACGACCATCATCAGTACGATACCGTACTGGTGTGCCCGCATCGAGAGCGCACATTCCCTCCCTCTTCCCCAGAGATCGCAGACGAGAGCCGTCCCCATCGCGTGGTAGAGCGCACTGAGGGTTGACATCGCAGCCGCGAGAAGGGTGAGCATGAAGATGATCACGAAGAGATCCGGCATTGCCCCGTTGATGAAGAGCGGGATGATGGAGTCAACATTTCCCCCTGCGGCATCAAGAGCGATCTTGCCGGTGGTCTGGTAGAAGTACACATTGGATAGTGCTCCGACCGTGAACGCGACTCCGGTCATCATCAGGATGAACGGCCCGCCAACGAGCACCGCGCGGTTCAGGGTTTTATTATCTTTAGCCGTCATGAACCGGACAACGAGCTGGGGCTGGGCTAAAACACCAATCCCCACCCCCATAACGATCGTCGTGACAAGCGTGAACCACATTGACGATCCAAGTATAGGCATGGATGTCCAGCCGGTCATTCCCTGGTCCGCGAGTGCTTTTGGAACAAGGTGTGCCATATTGGTAAGCGCTGCAGAACCTGCGGTAAATCCGCCCACTGTGATAAGCGTGAGTGTAAGGAGAACGATCATCCCGAACAGCATGATCGTGCCCTGGAAAGCGTCAGTATACATCACAGCAATGAGTCCGCCAAATACTACATAGACTGCAGTGATCAGGGCAAACAGGATCAATGATGTGGAGTAAGGAATCCCGAGTGTTGGTTCAATGAACCGTGCCCCCCCGATCAGGATTGCAGCCGTGTAGAGTGGCATGGAAATGACGATGATGAACCCTGCGATATACTGCAGAAGCGGAGATTTGTAGAGTTTGCACATCAGGTCAGGAAATGTGACTGCTGAAAGACGCTGGCCAATCTCCCGGGTCTTCTTGCCAAACAGGACGAATGCAAGTATCCTCTCGAAAAAGTGGGGGAAGGTATAAATCCGGTCACAAATATATTAT
>JBAXDE010000326.1:0-2572 GCA_037141115.1 Methanomicrobiales archaeon
AAAGTACTTTCGCTTTATTTTAAAGGGGTCGGCGGGAGTTATGCAACAGCCTCTCGATCTCCGGCAAAAAATTTTCAATCGACCCTTCAGCCCCTGCCTGAAATTTTTCAATCGACCTTTGACTTCACTGTCCGGACCTTCATGTCGGAGAAAATGATTCACTGTGATATAATTATCCAACTGTTGGATAATTACCCAACTGTTGGCAGGTTATCTGACACCTCATGTACGCGATTGAAAAATTTCAGCAGACCCTGATGCTAAAATACGGTTCCCTCAGGCTCTCTGGAGCATAGTCTGGACAAGCGTATTGGTTGCCGGATTCGCAAAAAACCGGAACGCGATCTCACCACTATCGGTTATCTGGTAGGATTTTTCCCGCTTCGTCTCTTCCGAAACCCGCTCATTTACGAGTCCGGCCTCTTCAAGCGTCCTCATGAGGGTCGAGAGTGTCCCGTGCGTCAGCTCGGCAGCCGGTTTCCTCCCCCGCTTAAAGTGGACAGGCAGAACCGGAGGATCACCGGGTTTTGCCTTTTTGGTGCGGGATGGGACATAGAATGTCCAGATCTGCTTGTAAATGTACTCCCGGGAGGTCCATTCGTGTATTCCTGGAACCGGATCCTTCCGGTTGGTGCGGAGGAGCAGGGCAAGGATCAACTGGTAGTTGGGATTTTCCAGCATGCTTCGCACCGACCGCTCCGGCAGCGGAACGTTCCGCGATGTTTTCTCATCGAAATCAGAATAGACCTCCCCGCCAAGCCAGGGTGCGAACGACAGGAGCGCTATGCAGAGCGCTTTCGAGCCCCCCGACAGGTCGAACGTGTACCGAGCGCCGGGACATTCACGGTGGATTTTTGTGAGGATGGTCCTGACAGAGGGGTAGGCAGGGGGGAAGACCGTCTCGCGGGAGAACGAGATGGCGAGCGATGCGGAGATCTCTTTTACTGCTGTTACTGCGTTTCGGACCGCAAGCCGTTCCTTTTCTATTTCAGGATTGGACGAGAGTTCGTAGATTGTGCTGTCCGCAAGGACGTATGTCCGGGTGATGGTGGGGAGTGTGCGGAAGCTGGCGGGGTACGCGATGTGGATCTTGTCCCCGGCGCTGATGATGTGGACGTGTTCGCCCGTTGGCATGGATCAGTGTCGGGAGCGGTGGGTTAAATGGTTGTTTGTCCATTGCAGGGTTGGTAAGCGATTCAAGAAACCTTGACTGAACCCCCGTCAGTAACCGGATTATCCGGTCTGTTATCATGCACGGGTTGTAATGGTTTTAAGTATTTACAATGTTTACAGCATGATCATGTCAGCGGTAAAGCGGTTGCCGGTTTCCGAGAAAATCTGGAAAGAGCTCGGCGCGATGAAGGGGGCCGGCCAGACCTATGACGATCTCCTTGAGGATATGATCGAACGGGTCAAGAAAGCCCGGCTTGAGGAAGATGTGAAGATGTGGGAGAGCACCCCGGATTCGGAGTATGTCTCCCTGTCGGAGATTAAGGATTGACCTTCGAAGTGAAGGTCCGGAATACGGCTGATGCGTTCATCGGTTCCGTAACGGAAAAATCCCGGCGTATTATCAGGAACGCTCTCCAGGGTCTTGGCGAGAATCCTTTTCCCGGGAGCGGAGGGGATAAGGAGAGACTGGTCTTACGGGGCGGTAGGGAAATATACCGGCTCCATATCGCCCGTACTTATACTGTGTTCTATTCGGTTGAGAATGAGAACCGGATTGTCAGGGTTCATGAGATTCTTCCCATTGAGCAGGCGCATAAGAAGTACGGGCGGTTGTAATCGGTCAATTTTTTAAAGAAAGACACAATGGATTGTAGAATATTATAATTTTCGTTTCTTGATTTTTTTAAAGAAACACAAATATAAGCACTACACTTTCTCTCTGCTTTACCCCCGATTATAGGAATTTAGGTATGCAAGTTGTTCCGGTGTCACCTTTGACTTGCCCAATATATCTTTACGGATGGCGAGTAAAATGAGGTTTGTAAGTTTACTTTCTATATCAATGTCGTGTTTTTCGAGGTCGGCGTATCTAATCCAAGTGTCGTATGCCTTGACAACCTCGTCGCTGGCGTAGAGCACGAGTTGATCCCTGACTAACATACGTTCTCGGTCCAAATCTGTCCCATCAATCTCCCTATCGTTCATGATTTCAAATGATATATTAGTAAAATTCTTCAGAAAACGAGCATACACCTCGCGTTTCTGTTCTGCAATTTTGAGTTTTGATTCTTTATTCCTTTGAATCAGGTAGGGAACGGCCGCTCCAAACACTGCGATAAGAGCGACAAGAATCGGAGTGAGATTAACAATAATTGTAATAATTGATGCATCATCGGTCATGAGAAAATTCCTTTAAAATATATAATTATCTGGGTTTATTAGTACATATCGGCAAGCATATTGCCCTAAATATTCAGATCTCGCAATATGATTCCAATAATTGACCTTATAATTAATTTGTATCCTCCGGTATTTTGGTATGAATTAGGATTTGGCATTTTACATTCTAACCTAACTTTGCCAGTTTGATCCCAATAGATGCAGAAGGTGCAACCTCTCG
>JBAXDE010000327.1:0-2532 GCA_037141115.1 Methanomicrobiales archaeon
TCCGAATACCGTGGTCTTTGCGGTTCAGGAGTCCGGTGCCGCAGTGCTTGAACGCGGTGATGCAAAGATGACCCAGGCAGAGCTACTGGGCCAGACGATCTCGCCGATCCGGATCGGCCTGCCCCTTCTGACCGCCGGACGTGCCGGTTCCCGTGAAGTCCCGGTAACACTCGCATTCTCAAATGGTGCAACCGTTACCATAACCCGGGATGAGACCCGGGGGGGTCTTGCTTGGGAGCGGATCGAGTTTGGTACCGGCCCTTCCCTTGAGGTCTATCATACTCCCGGCCACAGCCCGGACAGCATCTGTCTCCGGATGGGCGGGCTCTTATTCATCGGCGATGTCCTTTTTGCCGCAAACCCGGGTATCGCCGGCTTGTGCGGGTGGGACCAGTCAGCCCTCATCCGTTCTCGCGATGGTATCGAATCCCTTCTCGGGGAGTGCGACATAGATTTTGTTCTGCCGGGCCACGGCCGGGTGATAGCAGCTGCTGATGCAGGACGAATGTTCTCAGCAATCCGTTCCGATGCAATGGCGCTGGAAAATATTGCCGAACTCAATCATGAGCGGGCGATCGAGACTGCCGCATTTGCCGATGACTGTATGGAGCAGGTTAATGAGCTCTTCACGATCATGGCAGGACGGCTCTACTATGTATCCTATGTATTGGAGGAACTCGGTGAGGATGATGTGGCAGAAGAGGTCAGTCGCCTGATCAAAGGTGATCTGATCGATGAACTGCTCGATGTCTTCCGTTCCTTTGCCGATGAGCATCACAAGGGAGGTGCTGTCTCGATCCACCTGGCCCTCAAGGCCGGGCAGGTGATCGGCAAACTCCAGCGCTCGTTTGACGGTCCTGAGCTTTCACATATCATCGATCCGGCTCTCGTCCAGCGGGCCGCCCGTCTGCTCTCGGATTATACCACAATGCTCCGCGGGTTCACTCCCCCCTGTGAACGGGCTGAATGCAATCTGGTCGGGCACCTTGAAGCGCTCGTGACCGGGCTCTCGGTTCCAGCGTGCTCGGATGATGATCTTCTCGGATCGGATGATGAAGATTCAACATTCACCCGGCTGCTCCTCAACCGTATCGGGATGCAGCCGCTCCTCTCTGATGTTGCGTTCTCGTTCTTTGCGGGTGAGAAACCCCTTGTGGCCGCAGTTGATCATGATGAATTTACTGACCTGGTCACGTATATTCTAGAAGATCTCGTGGGCATCGGCGCTGATGCGATCACCCTTGCAGTAAATCGCGACGGCAACAGCGCGGTCATCACCTTCCGGGGGACCGGGTGCACGGCTTCTGGTTCAATAAAGACCGGGGAGGGTTTTCTCGGGCGACTCAGTGACCGGGCGGGAGGAACGCTCTCCACTGTTACTGAGGGCAGGCAGCGGGAATACACGATCCGGATTGCCGGGTTGATCTAAACCCGATGAGAAAAAGGGACGTGAAAAATCGTCCATCATCACTTACAAAAAAAAATTTCGGGAATTTTAAAACCTTCCTAAAAAAACCCGGATAACAAATAAGTGATTCCATCATAACAGCCAGGATCAGATCCTGAAATCTTCAGGTCCTTTGGAATAAAAAATCCGTTCCGAAAAAACAAAAAACCCGGAGCTTTATGCCCCGGCAGGAAATTGCATAAATGACAAAAAAAATACTGATCCACAAGTCACTACCCTGCCGCTTCTCGAATTCCGGAATGTGACGGTGATGAAGGGCGACAAAAATGTGCTCGAATCCCTCTCGATCTCTATTGGTGAAGGCGAGCATATTGCAATTCTCGGTCCCAATGGCGCAGGCAAATCCTCGTTTATCAAAACAGTGACCCGGGAATACTATCCCCTGGCCCGGGAGGATATGGTCTTCCGGATCCGTGGAGAGGAGTTCTGGGATGTCTTTGCCATGCGCTCATTCATCGGGATCGTCTCGAATGAGCTGCAATTTACGTACACGCGGGAGGTATCCGGCAGGGAAGTGATCAGATCAGGGTTCTTCTCCAGCATCGGGCTCTTTAACCATGCCGTGACGCGGGCAATGGAACAAAGGACGGACGAGATCATGGAATTCCTGGAGATCGGATCCCTCCAGGCACGGCTTATGAATGAGATGTCTTCCGGAGAAGCCCGCAGGTTCCTGATCGGCAGGGCGCTTGTGCATCGCCCGGCAGCCCTCATTCTCGATGAACCCACCAACAGCCTCGATCTGCATGCCCTTCACACGTTCCGCAACCTGGTACGAAAGATCGCTCAGGCCGGTACCGGTATCATTCTCGTTACGCACAACCTGCATGACATTATTCCCGAGATCGATCGCATCATCCTCATGAAAGACGGGCGGTTTGTCGGAGATGGTTCAAAAGAGGAGATGCTGACGGATGACTCGATCGGGGGGCTGTTCAATGTGCCCGTTCATGTCCGGAAAGAGGGCGGCTGGTATTATGCAACGGGGTACTGAGTGATTCCCGGTTCCGGGGTAGTGTAAAGATTCAACTGTAAATTCGACAACCCTGACTCTAATCGATCAA
>JBAXDE010000328.1:0-2505 GCA_037141115.1 Methanomicrobiales archaeon
GTCCTTGCATGGATCGGCATATTGGGATCATTGGAGATTTCATCAACTTTTGATATGGCTTCGGCTGCGCGCAGACCCATCGCCTTGGTATTGTTCATAAGCAGCGTCCGGGTCTCGTCTGCTACGCGCCGGATATTTCTGGGGATCGAGCTGTCCTCCTGAATGTGCTGCAACATCAGGATACAGTTTTCCATTGATTTTTCAGGGTTTGGCATGGGAACACCTACCTGTGTACCTGTAGTTAATATGCGTAACTGGCATATATAGATTAAATATCAAACCGACGGTGAAGATATGGCAGTACGCAAAGAAGATGAAATAATGGCTGAATCCCTCCTCAAAGGGGGTAAAATGCTCGAAAAGACCTGTAAAACATGCGGATGCCCGCTCTTTGAAGTCAAGGGTAAGACCCTCTGCGTCGTCTGTGCAGAGAATGCACCCGCTGAAAAGACTGCAAAGAATGCAGGGGCAAAAGTTCATGCTGAAGCAGCAGGAGCGCATCATGCTCACGATCACGGCTCGAGCTGTGGCTGCGGCATGGATCATAACGAGATTTCCTGCGATGAGGATTCCTGCTCCTGCGAGGGTGATGAGGGTGGAATGCTCACCGATGAACTTGCAATGACCGTATTTTCGCTTTGCGAGCGAATCCAGAACGAGAAGGATCCTGAGAATGTACTTATCCTGATGAATGCAGTGAAAGCCGGTACAGAATCCTTAGAGATCCTGTGCAAACTCTAAACTTCCAGTAATTTTTTTTCTTTTTCCCGGATGCAGACGTGTCCCCGGGGTTCAGTATGATCTCCTTTCCGTTACCTGACGGTCCTTACGACTCCCTTATGACTCCATTATTGTCCTGAGTATCTGAATCAGTCCCGGCACAGGAACCCCGGGTATGAGCGGGAAGCGGGGGACTGGTTTGCATCAGAGTTTTGCATTATTGCAGAGCCCGGCTATTTTTAATTGCAATGTATGAGGTCCCTGGTTATCTGCGACAGAGTGCCCGTGACCGGATGGCCGCTCTGGTTGGCGACTCACTCAAAAACATTGTTAAAAAAGGTATTCCGGTGACCGGGACACCCGGCCGGTATTTTCATTCCACGGCTTTTACAAACAGGTCAAAACCGAGACGTTCGATCGTTGCACCCAGCCGTTCATGGGCCTTTGCGTTCTCGCGATAGAACCCGATGATCTTCCGGGCCAGGGCAACGGCCTGATC
Organism: Methanomicrobiales archaeon; assembly: GCA_037141115.1. Taxonomy (GTDB): domain Archaea; phylum Halobacteriota; class Methanomicrobia; order Methanomicrobiales; family Methanospirillaceae; genus Methanoregula. The sequence continues at coordinate 1,220 of JBAXDE010000328.1, forward strand.
CGCGGTCAGGTCATGGGCGATCTCCCGGCCTATCATGGGTTTCCCGCCACTCTTGCCACCAGCGATTACCGTAAACCCTTTTTCCGTGCCAAAGAACCCGATATCTTTCATCCAGGAATCACTGCAACAGTTGGCACATCCCGAGACGCCCATCTTGAACTTGGCCGGCGCCGTTTTGCCATAGAACTCCCGGTCAAGGGCAAATCCCAAAGCCGGGCTGTCCTGCCGGGCTTTCTTGCAGGCCCGTGTCCCGGGACAGATCTTGATGCTCCGGATGGTGAGTCCGATGGCTGAGGAACGGTCAGTGAACTCGGCCCAGGCCTTATCCAGGTCGTCTTCCCTGATGCCAATGATGGCGATGCGCTGGGCACCGGTGAGCTTGATGAATTTCGCGCCATATTTCTCCGCCACGTCAGCGATCTTCCGCAACAGAGCCGGGTCAGCAAAGCCGCCGGGGATGTGGGGCGAGATCGAGAACGTCTCCAGGTCCCTCTGGATGATGGCCCCTTTTTCCGGGATGTTTGTCTTTATCATGAGGTACACTCAGGTTTTCATTGATGTTCTATGCATGGTTCGCTACAAACCTTGTACGGTTAGCGTCTGTCCGGAACCCGAAACCCACTTTGAGAGTTCAAATTCCTGTAATTGCGGGGTCTTAAAAAATATCCGGAAGTGCATACCCGATCCAAAAGAGAGGGGGGGTACCCTGTCCGGGACACGAGGGGGGGTAGGGTACCCAGGTATCCCCCCCTCTGATTTTGGAGAGGGGGTCCCCCTCCCATATGCGCTAACTTAAATGGCAAGTAAACACCCCCGTTGTGGACATGAGTATGCTTTAAACAATTGGGGGATCCTTTTACGATTACCCTCAGCAAGCCCTCTTCCAATGAGATACCAGTGATCAATGCAATCTTTCAGGCCCAAAAAAGGATTTATCGCGTACTGCAGTAAGTGAAATGCAAAGGAAGTCTCCCTCCAAAGATTGAATTGTTCGGGATCTTCCTCATAAAAATTGGTGCAGAGGGTATCCCCAGGGGGAAAAAGAACGTCCCCGGTCAACAATTGCATTCGTCAGCAATGCCACAACCATCTTTCCGTGCAACCACGCTTTCGAACTTTCCGGATCAATTTTCGGCAGATGACCCAGACCCAATATTGATTTTAATCGCTTGAATGCCAATTCAACTTGCCATCTCATTCGATACAATGACAATATTTCAATTGCGGATAACACATCCCTCTTGACAGACGTTATAACGAACATATATTCATGCAACTTGATTGTT
>JBAXDE010000329.1:0-2497 GCA_037141115.1 Methanomicrobiales archaeon
GACGTTGGGGAGGGGGTAGGAGTGGGTGTTGGCGAAGTTATAGCGAGTGTTGGTACGGAAACCGAAGAGTGCATCTCGGGGTTGAGGGTGTATGTTATCCCACCGCTGCTGGATACACGTGAAGTTGTGGATTCTGTGAAGTAGACTTCAAGGGTCTTGTAGGAGTTCGAGCCACCGAGGTTGGCCTTGTCTACCGGTTCGTTCGTTACATAGACCAGGTACGTCCCGGCGTTAATCTCATTCTCGATACGGGCCGTGTTCCAGCGATAGGACCACTCCTGGTTACGGTCCAGGTCAATCTGGGTGAACTTTCCCTGGTCAGCCCGCTGGGTCACATCCGTCAGGGTAACCCCGTTCTCCGGCAGGCCAGGGCCGGTCATGAAGAGGTACACGCGGCTGCCCGTATAGGATATACCATGAAGGTTTAATGTGTCACCCAGTTCTGCCTCGATATTTGCATCCGCCCCGGCAACGGGAAGGATTATGATTGCAGTCAGGAGGCAGGCAAGGATGATGCCGGTATACCGGCAGGAGCCGGAACTCTTGATAAAGCGGTCAATTCAATCACTAAATAGGAAATAAACTGCCGGGAGGTTTATAGATATGGGGTCGAAATTCAAATACCTGTACGGTGGATTACAAGGCACAGGAACCCTGCCAGCATTTCAGTTAATTTGCAATTTTTGTCATCACACTCACCTATGAAAAAAAGAATCTCTACGTATTCGTTCAATCCATATTCCTTCATAGTGAAGATTTGATGAGCCCTAATGGTCACATTTCCTTTTTTGTGCTTTCAGAATCATCACACCAACACTATACATCCCAAATTCGTGCAGTTTTTTCAGGATTGGGAAAATGATTTTGAATCGTGACACGCAGCAACGAAATCATTTCCATAATATCACAGGATAGTGGCTGATGCCGGATTTATGATTGATTAACTTCGGAACAATGTTAATCTGGTCATCTTCCGGGAGGGTCTGATCCTGTCAAACCGCAGAAAAAAAGGGGATATCGTAAAATAATGTAATTCTCAGTTTATCAGAGATATCTCTGCCATTTTTTTCGTCAATTCTTTGTCCACCTGCACGTATCTGGCAGAGATTTTTCCATGCAAGGCACCGGCGCCTTGCATTTTATTATCACAGATTACCCGACACATTATCCTTGGTATATCACTCAAAAGAACCTGCATCGCAGTAAAGTTAGAGATCCCCCTAAGAAAGGGTATGACAGGATACTACGATACCCTCCGTTTTTTTAGAGTGCTTACTCAGCGACAATTATCCGGTAAAAATAATCTAACAGCGATTTCTCGGGGCCGGTTTTTTTCACAGGCAAATCCGTTCTGTTATGAGAGCCGGTTTATACCATTAGGAAAGGTGTGTAAAAAATGCGACATTTTATGGCAGTAGTATTCATGATTGCATTGATATGAGTTGCCAGTGCAGCCACGATCAACGTGAATGGATTCGGGAGTAATGGATGGTATGCGGACGATACCCGGGATAGTACGGGAACAGATCTTGTAGGGTCTTTGTTTACCCATTATGGGAAACCGGGTCAGATACCCACTGCTGCTGACGATACAGCAATTGCCGGGCAGATACAGTTTGTATCAGGTCCCGGGGGGATTGAAGCATTAAAATGCGATAAGTCTACAACCGGTACAGGATACAGCAAATGTACAATAAGCACAGTTAATGAAAACCCGGGCTTTGCAACAGGGGACTGGGTAAGTACTTTTTCGGCAACGTATCCAACGTACATTGAACCGGGTTCTGATGCTAATATTATTAAAATCGGGATCCAGTCTTCATTATGGGGTACCGGGCCCGGACAATCCCAGGAAGGATCATTTACTGCTCTAAGAACTGGTGAATCTGTATGGGATGTGATCCTCGTTTCTGCGTACATTCCTGTGACGACCGGTTCATGGCAAACCGTTATGATCGGACCTGACGACAAGGTTTGGGCTGTTTATAAACAGGCAGGCAACAACTTATTTATTGCCGACACAACTGCACACTCACTTAATGAACTGGCCGCATCCACGACAATCGCCACCACAACGGGTGGTCACCAGTGGAAGGACGTCCTCTTTGGACCGGGCGCTAAAGTCACCAGTTTCCAATTCGGTGTTGGTTCAAGCACGACAAACAGCATCACCTATGTTGACTGGGTTGAGACAAGTCTCCTGAACGGTGGCGATCGGATTGAATTCTTAGCTGCAGGAAGCGGGCCGATTTCAGCTCCGGAATTTCCGACACTGTTCCTTCCGGCAACCTTCATTATCGGCATGCTGGCAGTAATTCTCTTTGTCAGAATATCCAGCAGCAAAAAGAACTGAGGTATAGACGGGGGTGACAGAAAATCAGTCACCTTCATTTTAATATGTAGGGTCTGTTTACCCAAAAAAAATCTCCATTTTTCTTCATCGATTGGTATCCCCTCCAAAACTAAGGGAAAGATCGATATTTTAGTAAATATATAC
>JBAXDE010000330.1:0-2483 GCA_037141115.1 Methanomicrobiales archaeon
AAAAAGATTTATCGTATAAATCGTGTTTTAAAAAAACAAGAAAAAAATTATTCTTCAGCCCGCTCGGTAAATACGATCGAACCAGAGATGCGGGAGATCTTGATCTTAATCTTCATGCCGGGCTTGGAATTAGCCACATACATGATGTAGCGTCCCATCTTCACGACCCCGTCGCCGCGCTTGGAGATAGACTGGATCTCGACGTCCATTATCTGACCTTCCTCAAGGTTCTCCGATACAGGTTCAGTGCGTGCCTTTCGCTTTCTGACCGGACGGTGACTCCCACATGCATCGCAGCGGAGCAGCATGACCCGGTCATCTTTGACAAGACGGGTATCCGGTTTGCCGCATTCGGAACAGATCACGTAATCTTCTACGTAACTCTTGATGATCATCTTGAGGAGAGTGATCTCGAACTTCCCGTTAAAGATCGCGCGGTTGCCATCGATTTTACCTGAGGTTCCAAGTTCGCCTAACAGGAACTTCATCAAGTGATCCGGTTCGCGGCGGACTTTGCTGACAATCTCAGTAAAATTTTCAAGAACTGTTGTCTTGCCCTCAACGTACGCTTTGGCCTCGGGAACTACAAACCGTTCCGAAGATTCGGATTTTTCAGTTATATTTGAATAGGCCTGTTTGAGGAGATTTTCATATGAGTCCGTCATAGCTGTATAATATAAAGGTGCGCTGAATCAAAAAGACTTGCTCATGAAGATCTGCCAACGACAGGTTCCGGGTTTATGTTCATGATGCTGATGGAAATATTCATCAGAATGTTCAGGTTGCAGGCTTCACATTCCTATGTGAAACGATCCATCCGGATGACAAAAAGTCATTTTGAATTTGATTATTTTTAATAAATTATACTTTTATTGCAGACGATACAAGCGCGATTAAATCTTTGTTCGTTTTCACATTCTCAATGTCTTTCTGGTTGATGTTAGTGACTGCATCTAACACCATCCCCCGTTCTTCGATCCACGTTTTGAATATCTCGTCAGTCTTACCCGGTCTGCCCCCATGCGTGGAAAATGCAACAGCCGGTTTTCCCATGCATCCTTTAAGATTGGCAATTGCCGTATGGATCGCAGGGGTTGGCTTGAACGCCCAGACCGGGGAACCAAAAACAATCAGGTCATATTCCAATACATCGATCGATTCTGGCGCAATCTTAGTCAGCTCCTCCCCGCGTGCCATCTTACACCAGACTAGGAACTTTGTGAGTTGTGAGTGGGGTGCAGTCTCACTTATTTCCACGAGTTTTGAGTCGAATGCTGCTGACAGGTGCTGGGCGACATGGCGGGTGTTGCCGGTCTCGCTGTGATAAATGATGCAGATCTTCATCAACACATGTGTAAGCAGCCGGATGCAAAAAAGATATCAGAAAAAATGGGTATTATTTCTTCTTGGCTGGTGCTTTCACCGCTTTTTTCACAGCCGGTTTTTCGGCTGGCTTTACGGTTTTCTTCCCCTCGTCTTTCCTGAACTGGGGCATCATACCGCGGACTTCCCTTCCGACTTCCTCAATGAGGTGATCCTCATCGGCAGCAGTGAGCGCATTAAAGACCGGGCGGTTTACCAGATTCTCAAGCATCCACTCCCGTGCAAACTTACCGCTCTGGATCTCTTCAAGGATCTCCTCCATCGCGATATAACTCTCCTCTCCTATGACGCGGGGTCCCCTTGTGAGATCGCCATACTGCGCGGTGTTGCTGATATATTTGCGCATGTTGGTGAGCCCACCTTCGTAGATCAGGTCAATGATAAGTTTTGTTTCGTGAAGCACTTCGAGGTAAGCCATCTCGGGTGCATATCCGGCATCAACAAGTGTTTCAAAGCCTGCTTTGATAAGGGAGGTCATACCCCCGCAAAGAACAGCCTGCTCTCCGAATAGATCGGTCTCGGTCTCCTCGCGGAATGAGGTCTCAAGAACGACAGCACGGGTTGCTCCGATACCCTTTGCGTACGCAAGGGCGATCTTGTGTGCATTACCCGTGTAATCCTGGTGAATTGCAATGAGTGCCGGGACTCCTTTCCCTTCTTCGTACTGGCGGCGAACCATGAACCCGGGTCCCTTTGGAGCAACCATAATGACATCCACTGTTTCCGGTGGAGTGATCTGGCCGAAGTGAATATTGAACCCGTGTGAGAACATCAGGCATTTATTCTCGGTTAAGTAAGGGAGGATTTCTGCACGGAAGACTGCTCCCTGGTGCTCGTCTGGCAGGAGGATCTGGATGATATCTGCTTTCTTGACAGCCTCTGCGACCGTCATTACTTTCATCCCATCCTTACTTGCTGCGTCCCAGCTCTTTCCTTTGCGCAGCCCAATCACCACATCAAGCCCGCTGTCTTTTAAGTTCAGCGACTGTCCGCGTCCCTGGGAGCCATAGCCGATGACTGCAATGCGTTTGCCTTTCAGCACGCCGATATCTGCATCCGCCTCATAGTATTTTTCCATCATGATAGTTCCCTTTGATATC
>JBAXDE010000331.1:0-2428 GCA_037141115.1 Methanomicrobiales archaeon
GCATAAATCAATTAGACCAAGAACACTTTTATCCGTTTAGTGGCAAACTTGGGTGGTAAGGTAAAATATTGTAACATGCGCACACGGGTGTCCGGTTAACCGTGTGCGGTTTTGACTTGGGTGTTAACGGGTATACAGTAACGGTATTTTGTGTTAGATACAAGAAAAAAACGGGAGATTTCCTGTTGTGTTTATTTTGATAACCGCAGCATTGCGATCTTTGAGCCAACGGGTACGCCACCCGCTTCTTCTGCAACAGGTCCGCATTTCGCCGCCATCAGGTAGGCAACCGGAGGCAGGTTCTCCATTTCAGAGAGGGACTCGAAGTTGGCCATGCCTTTTGCGATGATAATAGTACAGCGTTTGATTGCGCTCTTCAAATCATCCGGGATGTTCTCCATGCAGATGCCTATCTCTGCACCTCCCCCGGTAGTCGTGAGGCAGTCGACAATGAAATCGAGGTGCAGATCCCATGCTTCCTCAAGGGTTGCATCATTGAGGGCAGGTGCATCCTTGACTGCCAGTGTTACATGTGCCCCCTGGGTTTTGAGGTACTTGATGAGCAACCGGTCGAGAACAATCTCCCCGCAGTTATCGCTTAAGTAGACGACACGGGTGCAGAGGGGCAGTATCGCATCGGTATCATCGATGGTTAAGCCCTTTTCAAACTCGCGGTTGAAAAATTCAGAAAAATCTTTTTCAACATTATGTCCTTTCACGCCATAATCAAACGTGTTTCCGATGACTGCTGCGAGTACATGATCGCGGAATGTCACCAGATCCCCCTGCACCTTCTTACATACTTTAATAGCCTGGTTGTTACCCTCTCTTTTGAGCCGGGCAAAGGGATCCGAAGTTCCCAGAATTTCATAGGCCCTGCGGTGAATACGGCTTGCAATATGAGGGTGGCTTAGCGGTTCATCGCGGATATTCTCTAAAAGAGCTGAACATTCAGAAACTGCCTCGGCAGTTTTTGCCTCCGTTGCATTGCAGAGATTACACTCAAGACGAACACGGGATATAAGACAATCTGTACATGTGGCGGTAATCTTCATAATAACGCCTGAAAAACAACAATTAAATGGGGCCACTGAGATTTGAACTCAGGTCAGAAGACCCCCAGTCTCCTAGGATGGCCAGGCTACCCTATGGCCCCGTTCTCATAATGTATGACGAGATTGCATATGTATCTTGTTGTAATGAGCCTGAAAAATGCAGGTTCTCATCTTCATATATTGCCCCGCTTGAACTCCTCAACTCTGCTGATGAGGTTTTCGAGTTCGGTGTCAGTGATCTTGATCTTGCCCTCTATTGAATCAATCTCATTCAGCAGTTGCCTGATTCGCACGTACATGAGATAAATTATGAATTGCTGGATGACAATAACGCCGCCAAACAATACCAGCATGTATCCTTCGTATGCCATAATCTCTCCAAGAATAGTATCACCTGAAGACTGAACGTGCTAGTCGGTCGACAAAGCTCTCTGCTTTTTGCTCGCTGCCCGTATCCTTATACTCGATCCCTGAGATCTGGGCGGCTATCCTTTTAAATGCTCGGGATGCTTCAGTCTGGGGATATTTTAAGACACATGGACTTTTGTAAGCCGCCGCTCTCCGGACATTTGCATCTTCAGGTACAACATCAATAACGCGGACTCCCAGTACGTCTTCAACACTCTGGGATCGGATTTCCGTATGTTCCAGTCCGGCCCGGTTCAGGATCGCCCCATATACCCTGCCTCCCATCACTTCGCAGAGAATCTTGGTCTTCAATGCATCAGCCATTGATGCAAGTTCAGGATTAACTACAAGAATGACTTCATCGGCAACTGAGAGCGGGACCACGCCTTCTTTGGATATACCGCTGGGTGCATCTATCAGAAGGTATTCACATTTGTCCACCAGCTTGTGCATCACTTCCCGGAGTTTATCAGGATCAGCCTGCTGGAATCCCTGGAGCGATATGCCACTCGGTACTACTTTTACCCCACCGGGGCCTTCGTAAATGGCATCTTCAATATCTCCTTTTCCGGCAAGCACCTCATGCAGGGTCACGGGCAAATCGTCCATGCCAAGGATCAGTGCCATGTTTGCCATGCCTATATCGGCATCCAGAATGACTGTTTTACGGCCCAGTTGAGCGAGTGCTATCCCGAGATTCACTGTGAGTGTTGTTTTTCCTACGCCACCTTTTCCAGAAGTAATTGTATATGCACGAATCATCGGAATTCTTAATTGCACTGGTTGGGGGAAATCGTATTTATATATTGTTGATTGAACCCCGGTTTGTCAAAATCCGGATGAGTCTTAGGATGGATTAGGAAACGCGCACTTAATGCGGGAAAAACTGGTAACTCTGCCGGTTAATGACGGATCTATAACAAACAAAAAGCAATATGTATATATGCTTCTATCTGGTATTATCA
>JBAXDE010000332.1:0-2421 GCA_037141115.1 Methanomicrobiales archaeon
CTCTTCAACCATGAACGGGGCTTCTCCCTCGGGGAGGTTGGGACTGTCCACGAGACGTGCAATGCGTTTTCCGCCCTTGCTTTTGCGCAGGTATAGCCGGAAGGTGGCTGTGTGCCCGACAATATTGCCGCCGATCGGTTTTGTCGGATCGCCAAAGAAAACTGCCGGGTTGGACATGACCTGGTTGGTTACGAGTCCTACACCATTGTGCTGATCGATGAGCTTGAAAAGTTCGTGCATGTGCCGGTTTAATTTCTGCTGGCGGGTGGCAAGGGTGCCCCTGCCGGCATATTCTGCGCGGAAATGGGCAGTGAGCGAGTCGATGATGAAGAGTTTGACCGGTTTGTCGCTGTCTTTGAGTTCTGCTGCAAGATCGCGTGAGTTATCCACAAGCAACATCTGGTGATCGGATGTGTGAGCCCGGGCTATATGGATATTTTGTAAAAATTCATCCACATCCGGAATATTATCCAGTCCAAGGCCGTTTACCATCTGCTCGATACGCTCGGGACGGAAGGTGTTCTCTGTATCTATATAGATGGCACTCCCGTCCAGTCCTCCAAGATCTGTGGGAAGCTGCACATTGACTGCCATCTGGTGGACGATCTGACTCTTACCGGAACCAAACTCACCGTACATCTCGGTGATTGCCTGTGTCTCCATGCCCCCGCCGAGCAGGGTGTCAAGTTCAGGAACACGGAATGACAGTTTTTTGATATCCTTTCTCTGTTCAAAGATATCTTTTCCAGTCTTGAACCCGCCGATATCTGCAGCTTCTCTGGCTGCTTTGATGATCTTTTTTGCGGTAGACTCAGAGATCTCCGAGACTTCAGAGAGTTCTGCCGGCGATGCGGTAGCGATACTTTCCACCGAGAGGTAACCAGCTTCGCGGAGCTTGTCTGCGGTGCTCGGGCCTACGCCCGGTAAATCTTCAATGCTTAATGGTCCTTCAGCCATTTCTTTCCAACTCCTATGGCACAACAAACTGTTATGCGCTCGCATATAACCCCGCGGAGTGCGTGGTGTGAAAGTGTAGTGTTATTTTTTGATTCCCTCGTTAAACCTCTGGAGATGCGAGAGCACCACATCCGGAGTGAGAACGATTGGTTCTGCCTGTTCCGGAATAATCCTGCTCCCTTTGAGGAGTCCCGATACCTTAAGCCCGGTACCGTGCGGATAACTGCCCTCAATCAGGTAGCGGTCGGTACTGTTGTCGATGAACGTGCAGCCCGGTCCGTGGATGATGGTTCCGGCAAATACGATAGGCCGGGCGGCTTCATCCGGTACCCGGAATGCACTGCCCCGCCCTATTCCGAGTTCGATGCCCCCGAACCGCCCGGGTTTGGCGGATGCATGGTAAGCCTCCACCCGGTCGCCCGCCTTTAACGGAATAAGGGCAAAATCTCCCCACAGGACCAGTTTGAGGTCCTCGCCTTCCTCACTGATGAGGATATTTCTTACCCAGGATGCAGCTCCGTTCTTTGTGGTGAATGCCCGGGGCTGCTGCATCAGTTTCACCTGGCCCTTTACCGAGTAGATCCCCTGGTCGCTGACAGAACCTGGTGGTGTGAACGGTACAGAAACCTCCGTCTCGGTCACCGTAACGGTGCTCTTCTCATCGAGACTATAGTCTCTGCCCTCGCTCTTATGATTGGGTTTTGCACCGGTGATATGCACCGTAGTGCCGGGCGCAATATCGCAGAGCAGTTCCGGCGCCCATGCAATGAGTCGCGCTGAACCTTTGTCATCCCCAATCACGGCCTCAACCATCTCGTGGGCGGTCCCGTCCTTGCGGGTGAAGGAGCGGGGTTCGTTAACGCTGATCACGATTGCATCGAGATCCACTGGATCATCCGAAAGGCTGCCCGGGCCGGCACCCGGTGCCGGAAATGTGCAGTTGATCTCGCAGCTGGCCTGGCGGATGGCAAGGGCATAGATCTCCTTTGTGCTCTTACCCGGGTGACGGCCGATGATCTCCAGGACCTCTCCAATCGCCACATCCATTGCTGCACCTGCCTTCTCGTCCCAGAGCACCACCCGGGTGGTTCCGGTCTCGTCGCCCAAAAGCAGGGTGGCAACCCACCCCTTCTCGCCATCAGCCCGGTCAAATTCCTTGGGCTCAGTCTTGTCAACGATCTTTCCGAAAAAAGAAAAAAGGCTGGACTTTCCGCTCAGCCCCTTGATCTTCACATGCTGCCGGCCGAGTTCGCCGATCACCATCATGGCGGCGGTCGGTTCATCGACCAGATCTCCGCACTCCTCGATCTTTTCATCTACGCGGCGCTGGAACTCTTCGGTCGTGATCAGGTCATCGACCAGCGCGTAGTGAAAGAGGGTCACGGGGTGATCCCCTACCGCTGCCAGGCAGGGCGTTCCATGGGAGCGGTGATATCTGCTACCGTCTCGCCCCTGCGCATGAGC
>JBAXDE010000333.1:0-2349 GCA_037141115.1 Methanomicrobiales archaeon
GTGTAGCCCGGGTGATGCGTGGCTATCTCGGGATCGAGACCGGTCTCTCATCCTACCCGGTCAAACCCTCGGGCATTAAATTCACTGTCGATCCCGCGCTTGCGAATATCCGCCCCGTGCTTGGGGCAGCGGTCATCCGCGGGGTTTCATTTGAGGACGAATCGATCCAGAGCATCATGTCCCTGCAGGAGTCGCTCCACTGGGCAGTTGGCAGGGGCAGGAGCAAGGTTGCGATTGGCATCCACGACATGGATACGGTCAAGCCGCCATTCCATTATATCGCTTCCCGGCCGAGCCGGGGTTTCATTCCTCTCGACTTCAAAGAGAAGATGACGATGACCGAGATCCTCGAGAAGCACCCGAAAGGCCGGGACTATGCAAAGCTTGTCAGAGATTTTCCGCTCTACCCCCTGATCGTGGACGATGATGATCATGTCCTCTCATTCCCCCCGATCATCAATGGCGAGCGGACACGGGTAACTCTCGATACGAAGAATATCCTTCTCGACACAACCGGCACCGACAAGCGGGCGGTCAGTGTAGCGGTCAATATCATCTGTACTGCGATGGCCGAAGCGGGTGCGAATATTGAGAGTGTTGAAATTAGCGGCATCCAGACCCCGACTCTTGCCCCAGCAGAAAGGACGGTGAGCGTGAGAGAGTGCTCACGGCTTCTTGGCATCGAGCTGACCGCAGTGTCGATGGCAGAACTCCTCCGGAAGATGCGTTTTGGTGCTGAACCGGCGGGTGCAGATAAGGTGAAAGTACAGGTGCCCTGTTACCGTGCTGACATTATGCACGACTGGGATCTCTTCGAAGATGTGGCGATTGCGTATGGTTATGACCGGCTCGAAAGCCAGCCGCCCAAGACCTTCACTGTGGGAAAACCCCACCCGGTGCAGGTCAACGCGGCTCTCGCCCGCGAAGCCTTCTGCGGTCTCGGCTATCTCGAAGTGATGCCGTTCACGCTGACCAATGAAGATGTACTCTACCGGAAGATGCAGCGGGACGAAAAGAAAGGTGTCCTCCGTGTTATGCACCCCATCAGTATCGAGAACACCGTGGTCAGGACCGAACTCCTCCCCCTGCTTCTGGAATTCCTGACCCTGAACCGGCACCGGGAACTCCCGCAGCGCCTTTTTACGGTTGGCGATGTGGTGGACTTCTGCCACACCTACCAGCAGGCAGCCGGGGCCAGCACGCATCCGGATGCGGACTTCTCGGAAGCCTATGCATCGGCTGATGCAATGCTTCACGAACTTTCCATTGACTATACTGTGAAGGAATCGGTCGACGCAGCCTTCATTGATGGGCGCCGTGGCGATATCATATCTGGCGGAAAAAAGATTGGAGTCTTTGGCGAGATTCATCCCGCGGTATTGAACGCATTTGAAATTGAGCACTCTGTTGCTGCGTTCGAATTTGATCTCAGAGCCGTACCGGGATATCCCGTTCTCTGAGATACTCTTTTACTTCTTTTACCGTGAACTCCCCAAAGTGAAAGACGCTTGCTGCAAGGCAGGCATCGGCCTTTCCTTTGGTAAAACCATCGTAGAAATGCGATAAATTACCGACACCGCCGCTCGCGATCACCGGGATACCGGCTGCATCGGATATTGCAGCGGTAACCGCGAGATCAAACCCGTTCTTTGTGCCATCCGTCTCCATGCTTGTGAGCAGTATCTCGCCGGCTCCCCTATCCTCGGCCTCCTTTGCCCACGCAACCGCATCGATGCCGGTCGGTTTACTGCCCCCGTAGATGACCACTTCGTACCAGCATTTTGTCCCATCATCCAGAAATACGGGAATTGCTTCATCGTTAAGGTTGAAGTTCCGGCGCACATCCATTGCAACGACAATGCACTGGGTGCCGAAGGATTCTGCTCCCCGGGTGATCAGGGTGGGATCATGCACTGCGCTGGTATTCATGCTCACTTTGTCGGCGCCGGCCCGGAGAATCTGCTGGATGTCCTCCAGGGAACGGATACCCCCCCCTACTGTCAGGGGAAGGAAGAGCTGGTCGGCTGCCCGTTTGATCAGTTCGATGATGATGCCTCGTTTTTCTTTCGATGCGGTGATATCCAGGAACACCACTTCATCGGCCCCCTGTTCATTATAGCGTTCGGCAAGCTCTACCGGGTCTCCGGCATCCCGCAGGCCGAGAAAATTCGTTCCCTTGACTACCCTCCCGTCCTTGAGATCGAGGCAGGGGATGATCCGTCGTGTGAGCACCATTGGTAAAAACTTAGGCGTGCAATCCCTATCTAGATTTCTAGAACGCACAGTAATCAGGATGGAGGCCATCCAATTAGGATTTTTGCATAAAAACCCATCGCTTTTTTAGTGATT